>NZ_KV810946.1:0-416 GCF_001812965.1 Actinomyces sp. HMSC075C01 | reverse complement strand
GCCCTGGCCAATGACCATCTCTACCCCCGTCCCATGGTTGATGACGGCCCCGACGACATCTACGACACCCTGGCCGCTGCGGTGCGTCTGGCGGATGTCCGGGCCGCTGAGGCCAACATGGCCACCATCGGCTACGGCGGGCCGAGGGCCTCTCAGTTCGTGCAGGACGCTCGAGACGGGCGGTGGACGATCGTGCTTCACAGTCGGGAGGACCGGGACCGGGATCAGGGCTTCGTCCTGACCGATCAGCTGATGACCCTGGGGGTGAGCACCATGGTCTACGTCATCGGGGAGGACGATTCTCCCGTCGGTGACCCCAACGGCCCCAGCCGGGGCATCCCCCTGATCCCCGTATCCGCCACCGAGGTATGGGGGCACCTATCATCATGGATGTGGGCCACCAACTAAACCAGCCC
>NZ_KV810945.1:0-401 GCF_001812965.1 Actinomyces sp. HMSC075C01 | reverse complement strand
GGTGGTGCGCACGCCCTTGGGCGCCGATGAGGACCCCGGTGCTGTACTGGTGGGCTCGGGGCGGGCGATCGTGGACGCCATTCCCGGTGTGCGGATGATTGATGAGTGCCCGGCCGAGCACCTGCGTGAAGGGGGCCGGCTGCGCAGCGGTATCTACATCCTTGATGAGACGGCTCTGACGTTCATGCAGCTGGCCTGGATCGAGCAGACCATGCGTGGGGGCGCCTGTTTGTGGACGGCGACCTTTACCTGCGCCACGCGCGAGTTCGGCGCCCACTTCGGTCACATGTATGAGATGAGCCGGTCCCTGGAGGTTGTGGCATGAGCTCATTCGACGCTGAGCGTGGTGTGATGATCCTGGAGCCGGAGCAGTGGGACGTCCTTCAGAGGATGGTGACCGG
>NZ_KV810944.1:0-366 GCF_001812965.1 Actinomyces sp. HMSC075C01 | reverse complement strand
CCCCGCCGGTCGTCTGGTGTGGGTCTCGGATCCCTGCCCGGGATCCACCCATGACGTCGCCGCCCTGGACGCCTCCGGCCTGCTCGAGGGCCTCGACGTCAGCGGGTGGGTCGCCGACAAGGGCTACATCGGACGGGGGATGATCACCCCACCAAGGAAGCCGGCCGGCAAACAGCTCTCCGACACCGCCAAGAAGGTCAGCCGCAGCATCAACCGGGTCAGGTACATAGTCGAGCAGGTCAACGCCCACATCAAGACCTGGAAGATCCTCAAGGAGGACTACCGACGCCCCCTGAACACATTCCCACAAACCATCACAGCCACCCTCATGCTCTACACCTACACCACCACCCCCTGAATAACCTT
>NZ_KV810943.1:0-1643 GCF_001812965.1 Actinomyces sp. HMSC075C01 | reverse complement strand
TCAGCTGTTCTTGATGGGGATGTTGGTGAGGCGGTAGGCGGTGTCTGGGGGTGAGTACTTGCCCTTGGGGTGGTCGAGGGTGGTGGTGTCGCCGCCGGGGTCGGGCCAGACGACGCAGACGGTGGTGGTGCCGCCTTTGAGGCGGTCGTAGAGGTTGAGCTCGGTCAGGGGGAGGTGCTGCTTGTTGTAGGCGTCGAGGTAGTCGGCGGGGAAGATGCGCTCGCCGTTGCTGAGGAGGGTCAGGCCGTCGCTGGCGAGGAGGGTTTGTACGGCGCTGCCGTCCTCGTCGCGCTGGTTGGACAGGGCCGTCTGGGGGTCCTGGAGCAGGGGGTGGAGTTGCGCGCCGGTGGAGCCGTTCTTGACGGTGCAGGTGACGGTGCCCAGGAGGTAGCCGCCGGAGCGGGTGACGTGGTCGAGGGTGATGGTGACCTCTCCGCTGGTGTCGCCGCTCTTGGTGGTGAGGGTGACGCCTTCGGGGCCTTTGGCGACGGGGCCCTGAGGGTCGGGCAGCTTGCCGCTGCTGGGGTTAGTGGCTGTGCTGCTGCTGTTGGGGGTGGGGGTGGTGCTGTTCTTGGTCGTGGTGCCGCCGGTGGGGGTCAGGGTGATCTCGACGCGTCGGTTGGCGGCGCGGGCCTGGTCGCTGGTGTCGTTGATCTTGGGCTCGGACTCGCCCTTGCCGGAGACGGATGTCTGCCACTTGTCGAGGCTGGTGAGCTGTTCGAGCCTGGTCTTGACGGCGTTGGCGCGTTTCTCGGAGAGGGTCTGGTTGTAGGCGTCGTCCTGGACGTCGTCGGTGTGCCCCACAATCGTCAGGGCCCCGCCGTCGGGGTACTGGGCCAGCTGGGCGGACACGGTCTTGAGCTGGGTGTCAGCCTGTGGTGTGAGGTCGGCGGAGTCAGAGGCGAAGGTGACATCTGATGCCAGGGTGACGGTGATGTCCTTGCCGCCGGCGTGGGTGCTGGTGGAGTCATCCAGGGCCCGGGTATAGCGCTCAATAGTAACTGGGGCCGTATCTTTATCTTTCGTGATGGCGTTGGGCCACTTAGCAAGTTCCTGCTTTGCCGTGGTGAGGTTGATGCCGGCCTTCTTGGCGTCGTTGGCGTCCAGGACGGAGACGGTGGTGAAGCCGGCCATGGGGACCATGACGGTGACGGAGTCGGTGTCGACCTTGCCGAAAGAGAGGTAGGCGGTGGTCTCCTCGCCGGGGCTGAGGTACAGAAAAGCACCGCTGCCGTCGACGGCGCTCCACACCCGACCTGAGCCCAGGTCGAGAAGTTTGGTCCATGAGGCGCCGGTGCCGGGGCCGTAGGTTGTCGGAGCTCCCAGATAGTTGTCAGTCTTGAGCTTGTTGTCGTCTCCGCCGTAAGAGCTGATATTGATCTCTTTCACAGAGGCGTCGTCGGATGCCCGGGTGAGCTTCAGGGCGATGTACGAGGTCTCGTCCTGGCGGATGACGGGGGAGACCTCCACACTCACCTTGTGGCCCATGACGTGACCGTCAAGCTTCTGCCACTCGGTGCTACCCGTCTGAGCGCTGCCAGCCGTGGCTGGCCTGCTAGCGGTGGAACCCGACGGCGAGGCCGACCCTCCCTTGTCCTTGGAGACTCCCGGCAGGTCACAACCCGCCAGCACCGGCAAACCCA
>NZ_KV810942.1:28271-28860 GCF_001812965.1 Actinomyces sp. HMSC075C01 | reverse complement strand
GTGCCGTGTTCATGGTGGTCTCGGCGTGCTCGCGCGACCCCTACGACGACATCACCGGCCCCGAGACGAACGACAGTGATCTACTGCCTGACATCATCGAGACCAGCTACTCCTGCGCCTGCGCTGAGACCGGAGCCACCAACATCATCAGGGTCCACCAGACCGACGTGCCCGCACGTCGGGCGTTCTGGTTGTGGTACCTCGACGAAGCCATCCCCACAGTCCTGGCCAGCTGAGCACTGAAAGGAGGCTCACGCGAGCCGCCCGGCCAGTTGGCACCTCACCAACCAATGTCCCAACGGTGGGGGTCGAGTCCTTCCGACTCGACCCCCACCGCTTCACATATGCTCGCGGTGGCTGCGGCTGCCTCGACGTGGACGAACATCGCCACCAAGCTGAACTCGTGCGCCAGTGAGCTGGAGGCGGTGTGCACGGGGCGTCTAGCCGGCCAGGAGTCCTTGGCGGTGGCGACCTTCAAGTCCCTCCAGGCCGGCTCCGCCTCCCACCTGCGCATGACCGGCCAGCTGGCCAGCGCGATCTCCGGGGGACTGACGATCGCCTCGGTGATCGTGCGCATGGTGCACGACAT
>NZ_KV810942.1:25666-28171 GCF_001812965.1 Actinomyces sp. HMSC075C01 | reverse complement strand
TGCTAAGCAAAGCCAACCGCCTGCTCGACGACGTTGCTGCGGCCTTCACCCGCATCCCGGCCAAGGTCAGCAAAGCCGTCACCACGAAGGTGGAGGCAGCCAAGGACCTCGCGTCCACCTTAAAACACCCCCAGCACGCGCTGGCCGGGCTACCGGGCATCAGCATGCGCCAGGCCGGCGACATGGGGAAAGCCAAACCCACCATATACAGACCCAGCAAAGCTCCCACACGCCCCAAGACCCCACGCCCCAACCCCAACGAAGGCCGCTGGGGAGTAAAACTCGACGAAGCCCCAGCCAAGTCCGACCCCAAACCAACCACCGGCGGCGGCGAAGGCACCCCACCCAAGGGCGGCGGCAACGAAAAGGGCGGCGACGGAAGCGACCCAATGAGCGGCCCGGTCATCTTCTATCCTCGCAAAAACGCAACAGAAGCCGAAATGAAGGAGTACCGAGAGTACGTCGCCGGCTGCAACCGAGCACTTGAAGCCGGTGCACTGTCAAAAACCGGGAGAGTCGCCACCACAAAGAGTTCTCTTGTCCAAGAGGCAAAGGCTGCAGCGGCACGTGAAAAGAAAGCACATCCCGAATTGTATTCGGGTGGCAAAGTTGCCAGCCATGTTCCTGACACCGGATGGGGGCGAGGCCCGGAGCCGCACGAGTGGCAGCCGATGTCACGCAGGGTGAACTCCAGTCTGGGGGACAGAACACTCGCTATCCTGTAGGGTACAAACCGACGGTATTCCTTCTCGGGGAAAGGGAGTGAGACATGACTGATCAGACTACTGGCGCTGCCGGTGAAGCTAGTCAGGGGAGGCGGGAGTTTACGTGGCCGGACTACATCGGCTGGGGGTGGATGATTGTCCAGGCTCGGATGGAGGCCGACTGGAAAGGAATATGGAACTACGCCCTACCACACGTGCACGCCACAGAGGAGACCGTGGCCAGCACCGAGACCCAGCTGGGTTTCCGCCTGCCGGAGTCCTACCGCGGATTCCTCCTGGCCTCCAACGGCTGGCCCTACTTCTTCCAGAACATGACGATCTTCTCCACCTCCGACCTGCTGGGCGGCGAGCTGCACGAGGCCGGCCAGACCCAGCTGGAGCTGGAGGAGTGTGTCGAGGCCATGGCCGCCGGAGGTGTCGTCGCCGCTGACCACTTCCCCGTAGTTGCTGCTCGGGAGCAGATCGACGTCGCTCTCATGGGTCGCCCCGGTACCCCAGCTGAGGGCACCGTCTCCTGGGTACGCGGCGAAGTGATCGAGCGCTATGACGACTTCCTGGACTACTACCTGTCCATGATGGAGCTCAACAAGCTCGACACCGCCGATATTCGGCAACACCTCGGCCCCAAGCCCGACGGCGTACCTCACGCTGTCATCGACTACTCCAAAGGGAGACCTATATCAGGAAACAACCGCCGAGATGATCTGTAACCGGCAGCATGAGCGACTCACCCCACACAGTTTCAGTCTGAGGTACCGCCTTCTCCTACCCGGCCGCACACCACCCCCGCAGGAGCACGGATAGTCGCTGAAGCCGGGGAGTAGCCCCCCGTCAGCCTTGTGGTGCTGGGGTCAAGTCGAGACAACCAACTTGACCCCAGCACCACAAGGCCTTTCCGCTCCCACCACGGGCCAACAGACTGCTTACACTCAGCCTGAAACCCAACCTTTTTCGTGAACACCTTAAACAAGGTCACTTCTACTGTCAGGGGGTCGGCAAGTTCCACTACGTCACTGATGAGCATGCGCGTACATCGCGCATGGAGGTCGACGGTCACATGGAGCCCCTGGATAAAGCTAACGGGGAGAAGGGTGTGCGTTCGGCGCACACGCAGCGCAAGGTGAAGGCTCTGGGAGACGACCTGCCCGGTGAGCACAACGGTGGGCACGGGGCCGGTACCCAGTTCCACGGTCCGCCTGAGAAGATCAACGTGGTGGCGATGCTCAAGGAGGTCAACCAGAACTTCCCCGACAGCGGTTTCAAGTCCTATCATGCACTGGAGACTGACATCGCCAAGAATCCAGGGAACTACCAGAATTTTGCCGTAGACTTCAACTACCGCGACCCAGCCGGACCGGAACTGACCAACACCGAACGAGTACCCACCGACTTCAAAGCGACGTGGACGGACGCTGAAGGCATTCCGCGGCGCGAGAAGTTCGTGAACCATCCTGAAAAGGGGCATCCGTGACTGTTGAGGACCTGAGTGAGCAGGAGGCCTTCGAGCGGTTCGAGGGCATGCTGCGGGACTGGCTGAGCGACAGCGGCGGGACCCGCATCGACATCGACTACCACGCCATCCACCGAACCGGGTTCATCACCAACTGGCTGACGATCGACGGCCAGCGCAAGGGCGTCCTGTTTCCCGCGAAGCTGGACTTCACCATGGATGACCTTCGTCCGGCGCAGGTGGATCCTCACCGGGGTGCCTGGCTGTATTCGCACCTGTGGATGGAGGCCTCGGACGGTGTGCTGCATCAGGAGTCGGACTGGATGCGTG
>NZ_KV810942.1:933-25566 GCF_001812965.1 Actinomyces sp. HMSC075C01 | reverse complement strand
TCAGGAGTCGGACTGGATGCGTGAGCCAGTCATTAACGGCGAGCTCATGTCTGAGCAGGACGCGGCGGTGGAGCTGAGGTTGCACCCCAGGGATCCTGAGTTCATCCCGGAGTGGATGGCGACCAAGGCAGCCGCCTTCCACAAGAAGGAGGAGGCCCGAGCACGACGTCGCGAACGCGACCGAGCCCGCCGGGAACGCAAGAAGGCCGAAGCCGCCCAAGCCGCCCAGGAGGCTTCCACGAACACGCCGAATGCCAACGAGGACGACCAGTAGCCGACTGGGTGAAGACACCTGGCCGCACATGTGCCTGGGATCACTCCTTCAAGGACATCCGGACACCCCGCGGCTCCGAACTCCTGATGACGGCGCAGCCCACTGCTGCGCCACCACTCACCTGGCCACGTCGCCAATCTATGTCACCAAGGAGTTCTCCCATGCGTACTCGCAAGATCGTGTCAGCTGCCCTGCTCGTCGCCGCCCTCGCCGTCGGCACGGCCGCCTGTGGCTCCACGAATACCGACAAGGACAAGATGGAGCAGACCTCCACCCCGGGCGGTGCCATGAGCGACAGCAAGATGTCCGACGGCAAGACCTCTGACGGGAAGATGTCCGACGGCAAGACCTCTGACGGGAAGATGTCCGACGGGAAGATGTCGGACGGCAAGATGAGCGACGACAAGATGTCGGCTGACCCCTCGGCCAGCGCCATGTCGGACGGCAAGTAGACCTCATCCGCGACTGACCCCCACGACACGTCCTGGCCCGCACCCACACGGTGGGTGCGGGCCAACGCACTACCAGGCAAGCGACACAGGGCCCCCAGTCAGCATGGTCGTGAAGCACAACACATTTTGATTGTCGATAGATATGTTGCCGCTCGACGCCGCCAGGGCTGCTAAGGTTCGAAAGCCAGTTAAGTAAATAGGAGGTCAATATGCGACAGACATCCACCCCCAAGCGCTTCCTCGCCCTGACCCTGAGCGCAGGCATCCTGACCTGCGGACTCGCGCTGAGCAGCACCACCGCCAGCGCCGCCGAGCCCGCAACGGTCACCGCCTCCGCACCCCAGGCCCGCAGCACCGACGACGTCGCCCCCACCGGATGGTTCGATCGATTCAAGCAGAACTGGCGCGAAGCGGCTCGTAAGTACAACGAAGCAGATCAGAGGGCTGCCAGGAACTTCCGGTAGTCGCAACACCAACGCCCTGCCGGAATGTCTCTCGAGCTCTTCCAGCCCTCAAGAGCTCAGCGCCGGCACTCTCATCAGAGTGGCTGAGGCCGCCCACCCCGGCCACCAGCCCCAATCAGACCACGAAACCGCGGCTTCGGCCCGCGCTCACATGGCAGCGCGGGCCGGGGTCGCTTCTTCTGACCGCGTCGGACAGAGGACCCGCCAGGACGGGTCGGCGCAGCCGTCAGTCGCGGGCGTGGACGGACACGAAGTTGGCCAGGAGCTTCCAGGAGTCGGAGACGTCGTCGAGGCGCACGCGGGCCTGGAGCTCGGCGAGCTCGTCGTCGGCGAAGTAGCCGTGACCGGCGTAGAAGCCGAGCCGGTGGGCGAGGTAGTCGCCGTCGAGCTCGGGGTGGAACTGGGTGGCGTACAGGTTGGATCCGATCCGGAACATCTGGATCGGGCATGCCTCGCCGGTCCCCAGGAGGACGGCGTGGGGCGGCAGCGTCGTGACTGCTTCCTTGTGGGCGACGAAGGCCTGGAAGACCTTCGGGACGCCCGCGCAGATCGGGTCGGCCAGGCCGGCCTCGGTGAGAGTGACCTCCGGGGCGGTGACGGCCTCGCCGTAGGTGGTGTCGACGACGGCGCCCTGATGGCAGGCGAGCGTGCCCACGCCGTAGCAGGCGCCGAAGAAGGGGAAGTCGGCCTCGACGACGCGGTCGAGCAGGCCGGAGAGCTCGGCCTCGACGCGCTTCTGAGTGGCGGACTTCTTCTCCGGCGGGGTGGAGGCGTTGAAGGGGGAGCCGCCCACGAGGATGCCGGACCAGTCGTCCAGGTCGATCTGCGGCAGGGACTCGGACTCCAGGCGCAGGCGGCGCAGCGTGGACTCATCCAGGCCGGTGCGCTTGAGGAATGCCTCGTACTCGGCGTCGGCGGGTTCGTCCTCGCTGCGGGTGGCCAGGAAGAGGAAGGGTTTCACGAGATGACCTTAACGGGGGCCGACAGCCTGGGCAGCATCCTTTTCCACGCCGTTCCCAGAATCACGTTCAGGCACCGGCCCGCAGGCTTCTGAGGATCTCCTCGACGGCGGCCAGGGTGACGCCGGAGGCCTGCCGCAGGGAGAGCTGCGCCCGCCCGAGGTTGCCGCCGGCGGCCGGAGCGTCGAGGTAGGTCAGGGCGGAGACCGCCACTCCCCTCGAGGCCAGGACCATGGCCTCGGCCACGGAATCGGTGACGGCGGCGTCGGCGCCCAGGGAGGCCAGTGCGCGGGACTCGGCCGGGCTCGGACGCAGCGGCCCAGGCACGAGGGCGACCACGGAGCTGCCGCTCACGCCGCGTAGGCTCCCCAGGCGCTCGGTGAGCCTGGCATCCCAGCCGGCCGAGACCATGCCGGCGGCCGGGAAGAGAGAACCACCGGAGACGTTGAGGTGGTCGGCGACGACGCGCACCTGTCCCGGCGCCGTCCCCCCGGCCACGTCACCGGAGCCGCGCAGCGGGGTGGCGCGGGTGACGAGCAGGGCGGCGCGCAGGCGGGCCCCGCTGGCGATCCGGGCCAGCGCCGTCGCACCGCGGGCGGCCTCGCCCTCGTACATGCTGGTGCGACCACGGGCGACGAGGACGCCGAGGCCACCGCGCTCATAGGACATGAGCGCGTCCTCCTGGCCGGGGGCGCTGGGAGCCTGAACGCCGGGCAGGAAGGACAGGCGCACCCGGGCCGAGGGGCGTCCCCAGGCCTGGTCGAGGTCGCGCAGGAAGGCGGGCTCAGCGATGACGAGGAGGTCATGGCGGGCGCGCCCCGTGGCCAGGAGGATGGAGGCGCCGTCGGGGTCCTCGTCCCAGATTCCTGGCGGGGCGGACTGCTGGACCATGGATTCTCCTCGAGTGCGCCCGGGGCGGGCGATGGGACAGGGAACGATGGCCGGCGCTGGACGCCGGTCAGGGTGGAGCGAAGTCTACGCGAAGACGCCGCCGGCCGCCGCCGGCGCACACCCACCCCACGCTCACCAACAAAATCTTCAAAATCGACGCGGCTCCGGGTCGATTCTGAAGATTCCGTCGATGTGTGTGCGGGGCGGCGGGCCGGGCGGGGCGTGCGGGGCGATGCAACCGCACTCCCTCGGCCTACATCGTGCGGTTGAAGTAGATGTTCCCTCCGATGAAGCTGATCAGCTGGAGCCACAGGACGATGCTCAGGACCAGCATTATCGGCCCTCCGAAGGCGCTCACCGTGACGGCGATGACATTACCGATGAGCCCGACGACGCCGGTGAGGGCACAGGCCCGCTGCAAGGCGGCCTTGTCACGTTCATCATCCCGCTTCTCAAGCTCCCTGACGAAGAAGGTTTCATATCCGAACCTCTTGGCGACGAACAGGGCGACGATCGCCAGCATCATGATCGTTCCCCCGCTGGCGGCACCATAGAGGAAGTCACTGTTCGACGGGATCGTCAACGCGGCCACCCACAGGAGGACCACGGCGACGGCCACGAGCGTCATACGTGCGGCGGTGATCTGCCATAGCGCGGTGATCCTCAGATTTCGTCGACCCTTCGGCGTCGAGTCGGAGGAGGACGAACCGGTGGCCGCAGCGGAGGAAGGAGCGGGCGTGGGCGACGTGGGCTCTGACTCAGACATGAAAGATCTCCTCAACAGTGGTCTCGAAGTAGCGGGCTATGGCGATGGCCAGGGGAAGGGAGGGGTCGTACTTGCCCTTCTCGATGGAGTTGATGCTCTGCCTGGAGACGCCCAGGGCGACTCCGAGCTGGGCCTGGGTGAGACCGCGGGCCTCGCGCAGGCTACGCACGTCGTTATCCATGACCCTCACCACCCGGGGCGCGGCGAGCCAACCGGCTCATGCCGCAGCCGCGTTCCGGGCGGCACGCAGTCGCGGGGACAGCCACGCGACACCGACGATGGAGACGCCGATCATGGCGGCACCCATGAGACGGACGACCAGCAGAAGCGGTCCGGCGGAGAGATGAGTGGCCGCAGGGTTCACGAAGCCCACCATGATTCCGATGGGGAGGGCACAGACGAAACCAGCCTGCTGCCCACCGAGCTTCTTGAGGAGCTCGGGCGCCTCCTCGGCACGGACCTCGGGCAGGCGTCGAGCCGAGTACCGGTAGACGAGCAGGTAGAGGACGATCCCGACAGCAAGGCCACCGACCACCCCGGCAATGAAGGCGACACCGGGAGAGGCCTGCGACACGGCGGCCAGGACAGAAGAAGCGGAGACGGCCGAAAGCATGGCGATCACTCCTTGAATAGCCACTCGCCCCACGAGCGGGTGTCATGTTTGCTTGACATGTCTAGTGTGCTTGACAAAGCCTTCCATGTCAAGCGTGCTTCACTCGGAGAATCCAGGCCGCCGGCGCACAGCCGGGCCAGCGGGCCGGCGCGCCGCCTTCACGCAAACGTGATTGCACGCAATGTGCAAGAACAAAGGAAGGTCGTTTAGCATCCCCCTCATGGCTGAGCGAATTTTTACAATTAATGCACCGATCGATCAAGTTCGATCAATCGTTACAGAGCTTTTCACTCGGGAGGGATGGACCGTCACCCCCTTCTCCGCCGACACTCTCCAGATCACCCGCGGCAAGAAGGGCATGTCCGTCGCCTTCGGTGCGTTCATGGGCCGCAACTTCTATCTTTCGCAGAACCTTCAGTTCGGGACCGGCCCGCACGGCGAGACCCTGGTGCGATACCTGTCCTCGACGGGGTCGGCCATCATCGGCGGCGCGCTCGGCATGCGCAAGTCCCTCAAGACCCATGCCGAGTACGCCGAGAAGCTCGCCGACGCCCTGCAATCGCGCGACATCCTCATGAGCGTGCGGTAGCCGCCGGCGCCTGCGCGCCCCTCGTCCCTATCCACCCACTGCGCCTCCGGTCCTCCGCCGACCGGGGGCCTTCTGCTGCTCGGTGCCCCTGCCCCGCTCCGACGTCGGCCCGCCCGCTCCCTCCCCCACCGGGCACAATCGGGGCATGACTCGCACCGGGCCGCAGGGCCGCACGAAGCCTCCGCAGACCGACCCCATCGGGGCCCTGCTCGCCTCGCCCCCGGACCTGCCGGTGGTCGAGGTGCTGCCCGAGCTGCGCGAGCGCCTCTCCTCCAACCCCTCCGCCTCCGACGACGCCGGCGCCGGTGCCTGCCTGGTTCTCACCGCCCCACCCGGCACCGGTAAGACGACGCTCGTCCCACCGCTCCTGGCCGACGTCCTTACCGACGTCCCCGCCGCTGCACCGGGACGCTCCCTGGAACGCCGGCCGGGCCGCGTCGTCGTCACCCAGCCGCGGCGCATCGCCGCCCGAGCGGCCGCCCGCCGCCTGGCCGACCTGCTGGGAGAGGAGGTCGGCGGCACCGTCGGGTACGCGGTGCGCGGGGAACGGCGCACCGGCCCGGACACCCGGATCGAGGTCGTCACCGCCGGGCTCCTCCTGCGCCGCCTCCAGCGGGACCCGGAGCTGAGCGGCGTCGACGCCGTCATCCTCGACGAGGTCCACGAGCGCTCCTTGGACAGCGACCTGGTCCTGACCCTCCTAGTGGACACGCGCGCCGCCCTGCGCGAGGACCTCACCGTCGTGGCCATGTCCGCCACGCTCGACGCCGACCGCCTGCGCCGCATCCTGGGCGGCTCCTCGGGCGGAGCCTCGGACGGCACGTCGGACGGAGCTGCCCCGCTGGTGGAGGTGCCCGGTCGCCTCCACCCCCTTGAGGAGGTGTGGGCGCCACCGGGGCGCACCGGTCGCCTCGGGCCGCGCGGGGTGCCGCGGGAGTTCCTCGCCCACGTCGCCACCACCGTGGAGCGGGCCCTGGCCGAGCGCTCCGGTGACGTGCTGGTCTTCCTGCCCGGGGCCCGAGAGGTCGACGACGTCGTCTCCCGCCTGCGCGGCGCGGCCCTGGCGGGCGTGGACGTCCTGCCGCTGCACGGCCGCCTGCCCGCGAGCGCCCAGGACGCAGCCCTGGCCCCCAGCCCGGCAGGGCGGCGGCGCGTCGTGGTGGCCACGAACGTGGCCGAGTCCTCGCTGACGGTGCCCGGGGTGCGGGTGGTGGTGGACTCCACGCTGGCGCGCGAGCCGCGCCTGGACGTGGCCCGCTCCATGAGTGGCCTGGTGACGGTGGGGGTCTCGCGGGCGGCCGGGGTGCAGCGGGCCGGGCGGGCGGGGCGCGAGGGGCCCGGCGTCGTCTACCGCTGCTGCTCGCCGACGGACTGGGCGCGCTCGCCGCTGGCTCCGACCCCGGAGATCCTCTCGGCCGACCTCACCGGTGCGGCCCTGGAGCTGGCCGTGTGGGGCGTGCCCGACGGCGCGGGGCTGGCCTGGGTGGATGAGCCGCCGGCTGCGGCGCTGGGGGCCGCCCGGGAGGCGTTGGAGCGCCTGGGCCTGGCCGGCGTTGCTGGCGTGACGCCCCTGGGGCGGGCGGTGGCCGGGCTGCCGGCGGGTGTGCGTGAGGCGCGGGCCCTGCTGGCGACGGCGCCGGTGCTGGGGGCGCGGCGGGCGGCGCGGGCGACGGCGCTGCTGACCGCCGACCTGCGCGCGCCCGGCGGGGACCTGACGGCCCTGGCCAGGCAGGTGCGCGGTGGCGGGGCCGGGTCGGGGGCGTGGAAGGCGGAGGCGCGCCGACTGGAGCAGGCCTGCCTGCGCGCCGTCTTAGAGCAGTCGGGGGCCCCTGAGGCCCCGGGCTCCGCGAGCGGTGGACCACAGGCACCTGACGCGTTGGAGACCTCCGGTTCGCCGGGCACGGGCCGGGAGGGTGCGGGCCGGCCCGACGGCGTCGGCGGAGGCGCTCTCGGGGACGGTGAGGGCGCCGCGTCGGCCGACCTGGAGTCGGCGGTGGCGCTGGTGGCCGGGACGGCGCAGCCGCAGTGGATCGCTCGACGTCGGGGGCCGGCGCCGCAGGCGGGCAAGGAGGCGCACTACGCGAGCGTCGCCGGGACCGGGCTGCGCCTGCCGGCGGGCTCGGCGCTGGCGGAGTCCGAGTGGCTGGCGGTGGCCGGCGTGGACCTGACCGGTGGGCGCGGGGACGCACTCATCCGGGCCGCGGCGCCCCTCGATGAGCAGACGGCCCTGGAGCTGGCCGGGGCCTGGCTGGCCGAGGAGGAGCGCGCCGTCTGGGAGGGCGGACGCCTGCGCACGGAGCGTCTGCGCCGCCTGGGGGCCATCACGCTCACCACCACCCCGGGGTCGCCGCCGGGTCCGACGGCGGTGGCGGACGCCGTCGTCGCGCGGGTGCGCGCCGAGGGGGCCGATGCCGGCCTGGCGGTGCTGCCGTGGGATAAGGAGGCGCTCGGCCTGCGCGCCCGTCTGGCCCTGCTGCACGAGCACCTGGGTGAGCCCTGGCCGGATATGAGCGATGCGGCCCTGGCGGAGCGGGCCGAGGAGTGGCTGGCACCGGCGGTGGCGAGCCTGGCCGGAGGATCAGGCGGACCGGGCAGGTCGGGTGAATCGGCGTCGTCGGGCTTGGGCGGCCGGCGTTTCAGCCTGGAGCGGCTGAATGTCGCCCAGGCGCTGCGGGCGCTGCTGCCGTGGCCGCAGGCGGCGCGCCTGGACGAGCTGGTGCCCGAACGCCTGGAGGTTCCCTCCGGCTCACAGGTGCCGGTGGACTACACGGCGGCGGTCGGCGGGGCGGCCGGGACAGCGGGCCCGGTGGACCCGGCCGAGGCCGGGCGGGTGGGCCGGCCGGTGCTGGCGGTACGGGTCCAGGAGTGCTTCGGCTGGGCGACCACGCCGCGGATCGTGGAGGGCCGGGTGGCGGTGCTGCTGCACCTGCTCTCTCCGGCGCGCCGTCCGGTGGCGATCACCGACGACCTGGCCTCCTTCTGGGAGCAGGGCTACCCGCAGGTGCGCGCCGAGATGCGGGGCCGCTACCCCAAGCACGCCTGGCCGGAGGACCCGTGGAACGCGCCCACCACGAAGGGGACCAGGCGGCGTCGGTAGGCGAGAACGAGGCTCACCGGTCGGACGGGGCCTCACCAGGTGGAGGCGTCCAGGCGGCTGAAGCGGAAGCCGGTGGGGTTGCGCTCAGTGTCGGGGTCGGCGTCGGGCACGACGTATCCGACGATCTGGAGGTTCCAGGTGCCGCGCCCGCCCCACAGGGTGGCCGTGGTGCGGGTGCGGCCGCGCACCACCGGGAAGCCGGCGATGGTGTCGAGCTGGACGGAGACCACCTCGTGGGAGTGGTAGCGCATGGCGCCGTTGGCGATGTCGCCGAGCCACTCGACCTTGGGCTGGGGGTAGCCGGTCATGTGGGTCAGGACGCAGTAGTCGGTGAGCAGGGCGTCGATTGCCTTGGTGTCAGCGGCGACCATGGCGTCGCACAGGAGTGAGTAGAGCTCGGCGGCCGCGCGGGGCGCGATCTCGGAGGCGTGGGGGTGGGGGCGGACCTGCGTGTGGGAAGGGGACAGGGTTCGGGATTCGTGGGGACGGCGACTCATGGGCCAAGAGTAAGGCCCGACGTCGAATATATGAGGGACCAACAGCGCTCCCGCGGCCGGGTCGGGGGCGCAGGGCCCTCGTCGGGGCGCAGGCCCCTGCGGGCCTCATGCGGCGGCTACTCCACGAGGGTGGGGATCCACTGGCCGGGGGTTGTGCGTACTGGACGAACCCCCGAACCCCGTGGCGTACACCCGCCCCTCCCCCAGTGGCCCCCGACCCTCGTGCAGTACGGGGTCTCTCGGAGTGGACTACCAGATGAACTGCTCAGGGCCTTCCCCGGCCCTCGTGCGATGCACTCAATACCGCCCTAACCACTCCGCACGATCGCTCTCCGGCTGGTAGCCCTCCGGAGGAGTGACTGCCCACCCCATCTCCTGAAGGACATCCGCAGCGATACCGCTCGATGACCGGACAATGGCTTTCGCCTGCTCCGTTCTCCAGCGAGCTCGGGCCTGATCAAGTTCCTGGCGCGCGTGAGGAGGATGGTCGACTCCAAGCTCCTCGATCAGCATTGTCAGGAAGTCCTCCAGAGCGGGCCGCAGCCTCGGACCCCCGACAGGGAAGTGGATGTCAGAGATCTGGGGAGTCTTCTCAGCGCTTCCCCGCTTCTTGACCGTGCTTCGTCCGCTGCCACGGCCATCGCGGGACATCATGAAGGTCCAGGCGTCACGATGCGCGTGAATATGAAGGTGTGAGCAAGGAACGTTCACCCGGGGACGGCGCCGGTAGTCAAGACGAGCAAGCCACTCGCCTCCGCCATGCGGTCTCAGGCCGAACGTCGAGCCCTCAATGATCATGTACGGATGCTGTGTTGATATCGAACAGGTGTAAGACACGACGAGATCGAGGAGCTTCTTGCCGCCGATGGACAGGACGACAGGAGCCTTCTCCTGCGGATGAACAGCCGCCTTCCACGGATCCTCTCCTGCGATGTCGACCTGGAACTCAGGCGCTGCCGGGCAAACCGCACGCACTGTACGAGTCAGGTCCTCCGCAAAACGGAAGGTCTGCTCATCCGCCCCGGTGATCACTTGCCGAGAAGGAACATCAAGCTGTGGTACTCAGAGAACAGCTTGAGGTCGTCCGACGGATACTCACCGGTGTACTCCTGAGCGAGTGCAGCATCAACACTGCCGAACCGACGCTCGAGCGCACTGACAACAGCCCTCTCTCGCGCCTCAAGCTCGGCCTGCGAGAAGTGCTTGACGACTCCACGTGACGGAACAAGGGCGGTGGACATATGACTGTCTCCTTCCGTGGTCGTACAAGCACTGTAACGCATCGCTACGACACGAACCGCTCCCTCTTCCGTGACGGCCGGCGAGTAGGTCTCAGCCGGAAGAAACCGCCCCGAGCTTCACGAGGGTGGGGATCCACTGGCCGGGGGTTGTGCGTACTGGACGAACCCCCGAACCCCGTGGCGTACACCCGCCCCTCCCCCAGTGGCCCCCGACCCTCGTGCAGTACGGGCGTCTCACGACGTCGAGCAGCCGCCGGCCATCGACACGGGCGGCCTCGAAGCGGGGAACCGAAACAGGGAACGCGAAGGGCCCGCCGCGCAGCTCCTGGCTGCTCGTCGGGCCCTCGCCGTGGTGGCGGTAGCGCTGGGATTCGAACCCAGGGTGGCTATGAACCACACAGACTTTCGAGATCTGCACCTTCGGCCGCTCGGACACGCTACCTCGCCCACGAGGTTACACGGACGTTGCCCCGCTCCCCAATGCGACGTCCTGCGGTATCAGTCACGACCGACGTCGTGCCCACTGGCCCCGTCGAGCCCGGCGCCCCACCAGGCCTACCAGGCCCGGCCGGCGAGCCCCGTCAGCGGCGGTCGGAGAAGAAGGCGGTCAGGAGGTCCTGGGACTCCTGGGCTCGCAGGCCGGCGCGCACCTCGACCTGGTGGTTGGCGCGGGCGTCGCGCACGACGTCGCGCACTGAGCCGCAGGCCCCGGTCCGCGGCTCCCAGGCCCCCAGGACGAGTCGGGCCACCCGGGCCAGGACGATGGCGCCGGCACACATGGTGCACGGCTCGAGGGTGACCACGAGGGTGCAGCCGTCCAGATGGGAGTCACCCAGGGTGGCGCCGGCGGCGCGCAGGGCGCGGATCTCGGCGTGCGCCGTCGGGTCGTGCTCGGCCTCGCGGGCGTTGGCGGCCTCGGCGAGGACGGCCCCCTCCAGCGAGAGCACGACGGCGCCCACCGGCACCTCCCCCGCCTCACCGGCCGCGCGGGCCAGCTCCAGGGCGCGCACCATGGCGGTGTCGATGACCGGACTGGCGGCCGGGCTGAGGGGCGGCTTGATGACCGTACCGCCGCCCCGCCCCACGGCGACACCCACCCGCTCACCGAGCGCGCCGGCGTCGGAGCCCGAGCTGAACGGGCTCGGTGGCTGCGCAGAAGAAGGTGAAGACGTCACGAGTTCATTATCTCGTTATAGGCTCCCCACAACATGCCCGGGCTCGGACAGCCGCCCCGCCCCACCGGCCCCGGCGCCGCACCCCAAGCCCCGCGCCCCCAAGAAGCCCCCGCGAAGACCCCACGAAGAACGGAGCAGGTCGGTGAGCCGGTCCCCCGAATCGAGCGATGAGAGCGAATCCGCGCCAGGCGGTTCCCCTCAAGGCGCCTCCCGGCCGGCCCCGTCGTCGGACCGATTCTCAGTGCTGCGCCTCCCCGGCGGCTCCCTCCCCGGCACCCTGCTCGGCAAGCTGCCCGGCAAGGAGCCCCTCAACCCGGTGGTGTTCTTCGTGTCGGCCACCATCATCGCGATCGTCGCCCTGGCCGCACTCGTCGCCCCCGACCTCGTCAAGAGCGCCTTCGGGGCGGCCGTGACCTGGACGAGCCGATGGTTCGGCTCCTTCTACATCCTGCTCATCACGGCCGCGCTCGTCTTCATCCTGGGCCTGGCCTTCTCCCGCTTCGGGCGCATCCGCCTGGGCCCGGACAACTCGACGCCGGACTTCTCCACCTTCGCCTGGACGGCCATGCTCTTCGCCGCCGGCATCGGCACCGAGATCCTGTTCTTCGCCGTCGCCGAGCCGGTCGACCAGTACGTGCACCCGCCCACCGGCGACGCCCAGGCCATCCCCCCGGCCACCCGCGCCCGCGAGGCCATCGTCCTGTCCCTGTTCCACTACGGCATCTCCGGCTGGGGCCTGTACGCCCTGGTGGGCCTGGCCATGGCCTACTTCGCCTACCGACGCCGCGACACCCTCACGCTGCGCTCGACCCTGCGCCCGCTGCTGGGGCGGCACACCGAGGGCGTCATCGGCGACATCGTCGACGCCGCGGCCCTGGTCGGTGGGGTCTTCGGCATCGCCGCCTCGCTGGGGGTCGGCGTCGTCCAACTGAACGTGGCCCTCAACATCCTGTTCGGGCTGCCGCAGGGCTTCCCCACCCAGATCGGGCTGACCACCCTGGCCGTCGTCATGGCCACCGTCTCGGCCGTCTCCGGCGTCGACCGGGGCGTGCGCGTCCTGTCCACCATCAACGTGCTGCTGGCCATCGGCCTGGCCATGTGGGTGCTCGTCACCGGTGACGCCGCCTTCCTCATCGACGCCCTCATCGGCTCCATCGGCGACTTCTTCACCCGCTTCCCGCAGCTGACGCTGGAGACCTACGCCTACAACCGCCCCGATGACTGGCTCAATGCCTGGACCCTGTTCTTCTGGGCGTGGTGGATCGCCTGGGCGGCCTTCGTGGGCATGTTCCTGGCCCGCATCTCACGCGGCCGCACCATCCGCCAGTTCGTGCTCGGCAGCCTCCTGCTGCCCTTCTGCTACATCCTCATGTGGGTGGCGATCTTCGGCAACCACGCCCTGGACCTGGTCATCCGCGGCAACGGCGAGTTCCGGGACATCACCCTGGAGCGGCCCGAGCAGGGGCTGTACTGGATCCTGGAGCACCTGCCGGGCCAGAAGATCCTCATCGCCCTGGCCCTGTTCATCGGGATCCTCTTCTACGTCACCAGCGCCGACTCCGGCGCCCTGGTCATGGCCAACCTCTCCAGCCGCATCCGCTCGGCGCGCCAGGACGCCGCCGCCTGGCTGCGGATCTTCTGGGCCGCCCTGACCGGGATCCTCACCATCGCGATGCTCGTGGCCGGCGGCATCCCCATCCTCCAGCAGGCCACCATCGTCATGGCGCTGCCCTTCTCCGGGGTCCTCATCCTCATCATGTACACCCTGTGGCGCTCCCTGAGCACCGAGGACACCTACAACCAGGCCCTGACCCAGGCCGACCGCAACCGGGCCCTGGGCTTCAACGGCTCGGCCGCGGGGCTGGAGCAGACGCCCTGGCGCGAGCGCCTGACGCACACCCTCAACTCGGTCTCCCCCGACGAGGCCGGCAACGCCATGGAGCGGCGCATCGTGCCGGCCCTGGAGGCGGTGGCCACCGAGCTGCGCAAGGAGAACGTCTCCGCCGAGGTCTTCGTCGAGGGCCCCGAGGCCCAGGACCCCGACGACGAGCGCACCTTCCTGGGGCGCGCCAGCCTGGTGGTCTCCTCCCACCCGGCCACCGACAGCGGTGAGGAGCAGTCCAGCTCCATCGACTCCTTCCGCTACGTGGTGCGCATGGTGGTCACGCCGGTGCCCGCCTACGGCTTCGCCGTCCACGAGGCCGACGACCTCACGGTGCGCCTCGAGGTGCGCCCGCACAGCGGCGGCCAGGGCTACGACGTCGTCGACTGGAACTCCGACCAGGTGGCCCACGACGTCCTGGACCACTACGAGCGCTGGCTGGAGTACGTGGGCACCTCCGAGAAGAGCGAGTCCCGGTTCTCCCGGCGACTCTGAGGCGCGCTCCCGCGCCCGCCGTCGGGGCTGCCTCGGCCCCGCTCACCGGCTCCTCCCCGCCGGATGCGGCCGCCGGTAGCCGGATGCAGCCGTAGGCGGCCCGGGGTCAGTCCGCCTCGACCGTGAAGGAGGCGAGGCGCTCCTGGAAGGCGGGGTCGTAGTGGTTGACGACGCCCTGCCCCTCGTCGAGAGCGGCGATGGTCCGCATGTCGGCGTCGTCGAGCTGGAAGTCGGTGACATCGAGGTTGGTGACCATGCGCTCACGGTGGACCGTCTTGGGGATGACGATGATGTCCAGCTGGATGAGGTAGCGCAGGGCCACCTGGGCAGCGGTCTTGCCGTGCTTCTCGCCGACGGCGGTGAGCACCGGGTGGGTGAAGATGTTGTTGCGGCCCTGGGCGAGCGGGCCCCAGGACTCCAGGGCGGTGCCGTACTTGGTGTACCAGGTGCGGTTGTCGGCCTGCTGGTTGAAGACGTGGGTCTCCATCTGGTTGACGGCCGGAGACACCTCGACGTGCTGCGCCAGGTCGACGAACCGGTCGGGGAAGAAGTTGGAGACGCCGATGGCGCGGACCTTGCCGGCGGCCAGGGCCTTCTCCATGGCGCGGTAGGTGCCGTAGTAGTCGCCGAAGGGCTGGTGGACGAGCAGCAGGTCGACGTAGTCGGTGCCCAGGCGGCGCAGGGAGCCGTCGATGGAGCGGGCGGCGCGCTCCTCCCCGGCGTTGGTGAGCCACACCTTGGTGGTCACGAAGATGTCCTCGCGGGGCAGCCCGCAGTTGGCGACGGCCGCGCCCACGCCCTCCTCGTTGCGGTAGGCCTGGGCGGTGTCGACGTGGCGATAGCCGACCTCGAAGGCCTCGAGCACGGCCCGCTCGGTCTCCTCCGGCGGGGTCAGGAAGACGCCGTAGCCGATCTGCGGGATGTCGACGCCATTGTTGAGAGTGATGGTGAGGGCGGAGCCGTTGGCCATGAGTTCTCCAATCGATACGGTCGGTGACGGCAACCTAGCCCCGCAGGCGGGTACGACGTCAGCACCGTTCGCCCCCGGCCCAACCGTCGTGTGCAAGCTGTCCTGGCTTGCTCGCACGCCCGAATCTGGACCTGCCCACGCTCCCGAGTCCGAACCCGGCCACGTACCCCACTGCTGGCAGACCCGCCATCCGCGCGAGAGATGTGTGGTCGGGTTGTGCATCGGGAAGCGGCCGCGTGCGGTGGCCGAAACGGCCCCGATGGCTGGCCGATGTCCAAATCTGTGACAAAGGGGCCGAACGGAATGAAACAGGCGAAACGAAACCGCATGATTCCGCGGTTCTGTTACAGGCATGAAGAACGCGAAGGCTCCTTTGTCACCGATTTGGACACAACACGGTCACCATCGCGGGATCTCACCAGAGACTCCGGCAGCGACTCCGACACCGGCGACGCGTCCAGGCCGTCAAAGCGACATAACCCGGCCGTGAGCGCGCAGGAGGCCGGCACGCGTGGTGACGGTGCGGACCGGGCTGCGGCATTAGGCTGTCCCCATGCGCCTCCACGTTGCCGACCACCCCCTCATCGACCACAAGCTCTCCGTCCTGCGTGACGAGAAGACACCGTCGGCGGTCTTCCGCCAGCTGGTGGATGAGCTCGTCACCCTGCTCGCCTACGAGGCCACCCGCGAGGTGCGCACCGAGAAGGTCGAGATCCGCACTCCCGTGGCGCTGGCCCAGTGCCGCCGCCTGGCCGACCCGCACCCGATCGTGGTGCCGATCCTGCGCGCGGGCCTGGGAATGCTCGAGGGCATGACCCGCCTGCTGCCCACGGCGGAGGTCGGCTTCCTGGGAATGAAGCGCGACGAGGACACCCTGGAGGTGGAAACCTACGCCAACCGCCTGCCCGAGGACCTCTCGGGCCGCCAGTGCTTCGTCGTCGACCCCATGCTCGCCACCGGTCACACCCTCGTGGCCGCCATTGACTACCTGCTGGAGCGCGGGGCGCGCGACGTCACCGCGCTGTGCCTCATCGCCGCGCCCGAGGGGGTCAAGACGCTGGAGGAGGCGGTCGGCGAGCGCGCGAATGTCACGGTGGTGACCGCCGGGGTGGATGAGCGCCTCAACGAGCACGCCTACATCGTGCCCGGTTTGGGCGACGCCGGTGACCGCCTTTACGGCATCGTCGACTGACTCACCGGCTCTCGCCCGCCGCGTCATTTCAACGGCGCGCTCGAAGGTTAATGTTCCCATTCTGTGACCTCGAGCCATAGATCTCGTTAGGCTCGGGAGACATGACGACGGGGCACTCACCTTCTTCCGGAGACTACGACGCAACGACGGCGCTCAGCAGGTTCGCCTCACCGCGGGACCTCGAACGGATCGCCGAGACCCGTCCCGACCTGCACTCGATCCTGGCGGCCAATCCGTCGATCCCGCCTCGGGCCCGCAAGATACTGGAGCGGTCCGACGACGCCGTCGTCCAGGAGGTGCTGGCGCGCCAGGCCGGTCGTGGCGCCCAGGTCGGTCGTGGCGCCCAGCCAGCTCAGCCGGCGCAGTCTCCCGTCCCGGGTGAAATCAGCCCGATGGCGCCGACGATGGCGGTGGGAACGGCTGCCGGGACGATGGGGGCGCCGCCCCAGCAACCGGTTCCCGCCAGTTCCGGGTACGCGCAGATTCCTCAGGAGTATGGCGCTCACCAGTCGGGGGTGCCCGGAGCGGCACCGCAGGGAGGCTCGCTTCAGGGGCCCTCCCCTCAGGGGTATGGGGCCGCGGCACCTCAGTCCCCGCAGGGTCCGCCCCGGCAGGCCGCTCAGGCGGCACAGGCTTTTGCGGCGCCGCAGCCCGTCGCGCCGCAGCCGGCCGCCCAAGCGTACTCGGCGTCCTCGATGCAGGCAGCGGCCCAACCCGCGGACCAGCAGACCGCGATGCCGCCCGGGGTACCGAGCGGAGCGCCGTCGGGATACGGAGTGGGCCAGGGCCAGGCTGATGACTCGAGGCAGGCATACGGTCCGGGTCAGCCGGTCGCGCCGGCCTATGGGGCACCGATGTATGCGCCGCCGGCGCAGGCTCCAAGGAAGCGCCGTCTGCTCAAGGTGGTCGCTGTCGTTCTGCCGATCATTCTCGTTCTGGGCGTTGGTGGCGTGGCCGCCTGGTATTTCCTGGGGCACAGTGAGGTCTACTTGGGTTCAACGTACGTGACTCCGTCGGGTGCTTGGGCGAACGGTGCGGACAAGGCCTGGAGCATCGACGTCGATTCTTATGAGGATCCTTACGTGTTCGGCGATTATCTGGTAATAGTCGACAAGGGGTCTGACACCCTGACCGCCTACAGCCCGCTGGGCGGCAACATGAAGGAAAAATGGAAAACCACCGTTGATGACGGAGACTTCAGTTCGTCATATGACACGTCCTCCGTTCTTCTGAAATGGGGGGACAACACGCTGGTTCACAACTCCACCCTCATTGACCTGAAAACCGGGAAGACCTCAAGGGCACCCTGGGGCGAAAGCAATCCTGCAGTAATTGCCGGCGACACCGCTATTTCCTGTAAAGCAAGCGACAAGTGCACCGCCTGGGGGGCGAACAAAGAACAGAAGTGGTCGCGCAAGATCGGTGGAACGGGGAGCCCCTTCAAATCACTGAACATGTTCAACCCGACTTTCTTGGTCAAAGACGAGCAGCGTTACCTTGCGCTGTTCAACGCTGTCATCAATATCGATAACGGTGAGACCCTGTTCCTCGGAGGGGGATCGAAGGCCGACTCGGACCTCGTCACCTGGTACTTCCAGGACGGCTGGGGGACCCTGGAGCTGGAGGACGGCTCTGACTCCGGTTCGAGTTCATCAGCCGACAGGGAGTACAAAGTGACAGTTTATAATTTCAAGGGGGAGAAACAGGGCAGCTATCGAGAGACTCTGCCTGTGCACGAGAATGTTGTCGAGGAAGACAAGAAACTCCCCACGGCCAAGGAGCATCGCACATACTTCAAGGACCAGGACTTCAGTGGCGCCAGCCTGACTGCGAAATCAAACAGCGACGGCTGCATCACTCGGATCAAGCCCAAGAAAGGCAGTTCCATCAACGTTCCCGAGGCGGACACAAGCAGCATCTTCTCCGGATGCCCATCTGCGGCAAAGAGCTCTGAGGACGGCCGCGTCGTCAAGTTGATGGTACTGAATCGCGGGGACGCCAACACGATCACTGGGCTCATCAGTATCAAGACCGGAAAAGAGATTAAGTTCAGCGGAATCGACTTGGAGAATGAGGATACGCTCATCATCGCCAAGCCCGACCTTATCATCGGCTACAACAAGTTTGACGGCAAGGTCATCGGCTTCAAACCGGCCTCCTAGGGCAGTGCCGCAGCGGCGCTGGTGCGGCACTGTCGGTGACGTTCCGCAGGCCGGACGCCATCTGCTCTTCAGCAGGGGACGCCTCACGCGCAGGGGACTGGATTCCGGTTCTCGACGGCGTCGAACGCCCTCACTCTCGCTTTCGCAGCTCCACGCCGGCCTTGGCCAGGAGGCTGTGTACCCGCGTGGTGGAGTAGCCCGATTGAGTCGAAATCTGCTGAACTGACATCCCTTTTGCATACTCACCCGCCATGATTTGGGCGACGCGATCCGAGAGCCAGTCGCTCATCCGCTCATTTGGCTCCAGGTGCGGCAGGGATTCGATATCACCACCGCCGTACCCCCGCTGAGCTTTCCCCTGCGGCGTGATATCTTCATCCGACTCATTGCCCCACACGGACCAGCCCGGTCGCGCGTAGCGGGCGAACATCTCCAGGTACGGACCCGGCGAGCAGGACTCGATGAGGTCATACTGTTCGTCGGGCTTTCGGCTGTGCTCACGCTTGCGTGTCTCGATCATATTGACCGTCGAGCGCCCCGGCGCCAGCGTTCTCATGGATCCTTTAACACCGAACAGAATCGGCTCCGTGACATTGCGGAAGTAGAAGCCGACGCCGCGGCCGTCCGGCCCGCCGTCTTTGCGCCGCTTGGCCCAGATGATATTCGAGACGTAGCGGAACCCCCACGCCTGCATCACCTCCAGTCCCTCCGGAAGCAAGGCGTTGGGGACCCACAGGTACAGGTGGGCGTTCGCTGCGGTCACGTCACCGACCGGGAGCTCCTTGATCTCCTCGAGAGACATCGTCCCGTACCTGCCCAGACGACGGTGCTCGGGAGCGACCTTGCCGGTTCGATTGGTGAACCGCCACGGGGGGTCGGCCAGAACGGTCTGGAATCCTCCTTCTACTGTAGGAAGTGGAGCGATTTCCGCAGAGGAACCCAGAGCCTTGGACACCCCCTTAGGTGTACCAGAGAAAGATCTGGTTTGTCACTCATGGGTCTTTTATGTGGATGGGGACCGCTCGCGTCCCACGTCATCCAGCCGGACTGCTGGCAGTTTCGCGCTGGGGGCCGGCGGGACTGGCACGGATCGCGCGCTTCCGCGGCGACCTGAGGCGACCGCATCCCGGACGCCGGCGGGAACATTCCGCGCGGCCGGGTGCGGTCCGCTCCAGCCGGGGACAGCCCGCGCGTTCGGGGACAGGATTCCCGTCCCCGACGACGTCGAAGGTCCCCGGCCGCGACGACATGTCCCCGGCCACGCAGGATGTCCCCCGACTCGCGGAATGCACCCGTCCGCTCCGTAGGCCCCGCACGAGTGGGGCGCTCACACAGATCGTCCCACACACCGCCCTCCGCCGACCGGCACGCCTCCCCTTCCAACCACCACGGGCCGGCCAGCGGCAGAAACAAGCGGCCCCGCACCTCAGGTGCGGGGCCGACGGAGTAAGCGCACCGGTCCAAGCCCGATACTCGCTGCCTGGCGAAGACTGTAGCCGCCATCCGCCCCGCACCCCAACCTCAGCGCGTGGTCATCGGACGTCCTCAGTTGGTGGGATACTTCTGCCTGATCCCCCATCCTGACGACGAAGAGGCCGACTGTGAGTAGAGAGACTGAGCGCGCTGCGCTTCACCGTGCGATCTGGCAGGTTGCCAACGACCTGCGCGGGAGCGTGGACGGATGGGACTTCAAGGCCTACGTCCTGGGCTTTCTTTTCTACCGGTTCATCTCTGAGAACCTCACCGAGTACATCAACGCCGGCGAGCGCGAGGCCGGAGACCCGGACTTCGACTACCGCTTCTTGTCTCACGCCGACGCCGAGGGCGCCCGCGAGGGCATCATTGAGGAGAAGGGCTTCTTCATCGCCCCAGGCGACCTGTTCGACAACGTGCGCGAGCGGGCACCGCGCGACGAGAACCTCAACGAGACGCTGTCACGCATCTTCAAGAGCATCGAGGCCTCGGCGACCGGCACGGGCTCGGAGTCGGATCTTTGGGGCCTGTTCGACGACGTGGACGTGAACTCCACGAAGCTGGGCCGCACGGTGGCCCAGCGCAATGACAAGCTCACGCGACTTATGCAGGCGATCGGAGACCTGGACCTGTCCTACGGGGAGTCCTCGATCGACACCTTCGGCGACGCCTACGAGTACCTCATGACGATGTACGCCTCGAACGCGGGCAAGTCAGGCGGCGAGTTCTTCACACCGCAGGAGGTCAGCGAGGTGCTGGCCCGCATCACGGTCATGGGCAAGAAGAGTGTTAACCGCGTCTACGATCCGGCCTGCGGCTCGGGCTCGCTGCTGCTGAAGTTCGCGAAGGTGCTCGGCAAGGAGAATGTGCGCGGCGGGTTCTTCGGCCAGGAGATCAACCTGACCACCTACAACCTGTGTCGGATCAACATGTTCCTGCACGACATCAACTTCGCCGACTTCAGCATCGCCCATGGGGACACGCTCATCGACCCGGCGCACTGGGATGACGAGCCCTTCGAGGCAATCGTCTCCAACCCACCGTACTCGACGAAGTGGATCGGCAAGGACGATCCGGCTCTCATCAACGACCCGCGCTTCTCCCCAGCAGGTGTGCTGGCCCCGAAGTCGAAGGCGGACCTGGCCTTCACCATGCACATGCTGTCTTGGCTGGCAGTGGATGGGACAGCGGCGATCGTCGAGTTCCCGGGTGTGCTCTACCGCGGCGCCGCGGAGGCTAAGATCCGCCAGTACCTGGTGGAGAACAACTATGTCGACGCCGTCATCCAGCTTCCGCCAGACCTGTTCTTCGGGACGACGATCGGCACGTGCATCATCGTGCTCAAGAAGTCGAAGCAGGACAACAGCGTCCTATTCATGGACGCCTCGAAGCAGTTCGTGCGGCAGGGCAACAAGAACAAGCTCTCGGCGGAGAACCAGGAGATGATCCTGGAGACGCTCGCCAAGCGGGTCGACATCGATCATGTGACCGCACTGGTGAGCGCGGAGGCAATCAGGGAGAACGGTTTCAACCTGTCGGTGTCCTCCTACGTGGAAGCGGAGGACACTCGCGAGGAGGTCGACATCGTGGAGCTCAATGCCCGGATCAAGGAGATCGTGGAGCGGCAGGCAGTGCTGCGGGCGAGTATTGATGAGATCGTGGCCGACTTCGAAGGCGGTACCCGGTGAGCCGCATCGACGACCTCATCCGCGACCTCTGCTCAGACGGCGTGGAGTACAGAACAATCGGCAGTCTCGGGCAGTGGAGAGGAGGTGGCACACCTTCAAAGAGCCGCCCAGAGTTCTGGGAAAACGGAACGATTCCATGGGTTTCCCCGAAGGATATGAGGTCTTACGAACTCGCATCGACTCAAGACAAGATTACACTGCAGGCAACTCGAGAATCTTCAGCCAACCTTGTACCTGGCCCATCATTAGCAGTTGTCTCTCGATCCAGCATCCTGCAGCACACTTTACCTGTCTCTATTGTCCCCTTCGAGGCGTCATTCAATCAGGACACAAAAACACTCACACCCCACAAAAACGTCAACCTTCATTACGCAGCCCACGTCTTGCGGGCACATGCCAACTCGATACTAGCAACCACATCCAAACGAGGAGGATCAGTCAACTCCTTAATTTTACCAAAGTTCCTTGAGTACAAAGTTCCAATTCCACCACTACCTATCCAGGAAGAGATTGTTCGCACTCTCAGCAACTTCGCGCACCTGGCAACACGGTTAGAAATGGAGCTAAAGGCGGAGCTGGAGGCTCGTCAGAATCAGTTTACCTATTATCGCGACCACCTTGTCACCGGTTTGCAACAAGTGCAACTCGTGCCCATCAAGGACATCGGCGAACTCCAGAGGGGGCGACGATTCACTCGCAACGACATGGTTGACGAAGGAATCCCAGCGATTCATTACGGAGAAATCTACACAACCTACGGCTACAGAACGGAGTCTACCACCTCATTCGTAAAGGACGAGATCGGGCCACAGCTACGATTTGCCCAGCCAGGAGATGTCATCATTGCTGCTGTCGGAGAGACTGTCGCCGACGTCGGAACTGGAGTCGCCTGGCTAGGAACCACGCCTGTCGCCTATCATGACGACTCATTTGCCCTGCATCACAACCAAGATCCAAGATATATATCGCACGCCCTCCGCACGAGCGAATACCGCCGCCAGAAAGACAGATTCGTCTCACGAGCTAAAGTGAAGCGCCTCTCGGCCAGAGGAATCGAGCAAATCAGAATTCCGCTTCCAGCGCTTGACGAACAACGCCGCATCGCCGACATTCTTGACGAATTTGACGCCCTCGTCAACGACTTGACCTCCGGCCTCCCTGCGGAGATCAAGGCTCGTCGCACGCAGTACGAGTACTACCGTGACCGCCTCTTCACCTTCCCTGAGAAGAAATGACCCCATGAGCGGAAAACACATCGAGCTCTTCCTCGTTGACGGGGAGCCCGGCGGTATCATGACCGCGAACGTCTCGGGATGGACCGGCCATATCCTTGTCGGGCCCCGCGCAGCCCTCACTCGTCTCCTTGACCGCGAAGAGGCTCACCGAAACGGCGTCTATCTCCTCCTTGGCGATGACCCTGGTGCGAGCGAGAGCATCGCCTGCTATATCGGCAGAACTGAAGACTTCTCTGCTCGATTCCGTCAGCACGACCGTCAAAAAGACTGGTGGGACCGGGCAGTACTCATCAGCAGTCGTGACGACTCCTTCAACGAAGGACACTGGGGCTACCTCGAGGCTCGTCTTGTCGAGATCGCCAGCACTGCCAAGCGCTGTTCGCTACCCGACAACACCCAAACACCACAGCCCCGGAAGCTCTCGGAGGCTCAACAATCAGACGCCGAGGCCTTCCTCGACCAGGTCCGCGGCATCCTCCCGGTCCTCGGAGTCAACATTCTCCGTAGCACTCGCAGGACTCCTGAACGGCAAGCACCCCCACCAGATATCGACTCTCCGATTTTCACACTCACTTCCCCTAAGCGCGGAGTTAAAGCCCGGGCTCGCGTTGTCGGGTACGAGTTCATCATGCTGGAAGGCTCCCGCGTCGTCGGAGAATGGAGCAATGAGGGCAGTAAGCCAAGTACCCGCAACTCCTACAGAAACTACCGGGATCGGCATGCCAAACTCGTCGATGACGGAAGTATCGCTGTCGAGGGAGAAATCGGCACTCTCACACGGGACGTCCCCTTCCCCTCACCATCCGCCGCCGGCTCTATTGCCGTCGGCTACTCCTGCAACGGCCGTATCGCCTGGACCTGGGAGGGCGGCACCTACAAGGACTGGGAGAACGGGACTTGACCGCTGGTTCCACCACCCCAGAAGATTCTCTCCAACCCTGACGAAAGCGTCCTCCCATGACCATTCGTGAAGCCTCCGCCGTCGGCGTCGAACCGGTTGTTCTCACCAGTGAGAGCACCGTCGTCGGACTCTATGAGCCCGAGGAGACCGACCGCGCCGGCTACCAGTCGGAGGCCGAGCTGGAAGCGGCCTTTATCCGCCAGCTACAGGCCCAGGCCTACGAGTACGTCTCCTTCACCAGCGAGGACGAGCTCGTCGCCAACCTGCGCACCCAGCTCGAAGCCCTCAACGACTACACCTTCACCGATGGGGAGTGGGAGCGCTTCTTCGCCCAGTCGATCCGCACCCGCTCAGGTGGCGGGGACGAGATCGCGGAGAAGACCCGCCGCATCCAAGAGGACCACGTCCAGACCCTCATCCGGGACAACGGCGAGTCCAAGAACATCCGGCTCATCGACAAGCAGCACATCCACAACAACCGCCTGCAGGTCACCAACCAGTACGTCGTCGAGACAGGCGCCCACCACACCCGCTACGACGTCACCGTCCTCGTCAACGGCCTGCCACTGGTGCACATCGAGCTCAAGCGCCGCGGCGTGCCCATCCGCGAGGCCTTCAACCAGATCAACCGCTACCAGCGTGACTCCTTCTGGGCGGGCGCCGGCCTGTTCGGCTACGTCCAAATCTTCGTCATCTCCAACGGCACCCAGACCAAGTACTACTCGAACACCACCCGCTTCGACCACGTCACCGAGTCCACACGGGGCAAGCGCGAGTCCAAGGCCGCCAACTCCGACTCCTTCGAGTTCACCTCCTGGTGGTCCGACGCCGCCAACAAGCCGATCACGGACCTGGTCGACTTCACCCGGACCTTCTTCGCCAAGCACACGCTGCTGGCTCTGTTGACCCGGTACTGCGTCTTCACCACCGCGCAGAAGCTGCTGGTCATGCGGCCCTACCAGATCGCCGCAACTGAGGCCATCCTCCAGCGGATCCTCACGGCGTCGGCCAACAAGCAGACCGGCACCGTGGCGGGCGGCGGCTACATCTGGCACACCACCGGCTCGGGCAAGACCCTCACCTCCTTCAAGACCGCCAAGCTGGCGGCCGGGATGGAGGGGATCGACAAGGTCATTTTCGTCGTCGACCGCAAGGACCTGGACCACCAGACCATCAAGGAGTACAACCGCTTCGCCGAAGGGACGGTCTCCGCGAACCAGTCCACCAACCAGCTGAGCAGGCAGATCAACGACCCGGATACGAGCATCATCGTCACCACGATCCAGAAGCTCTCCAACTTCGTGGGGCGCAACCGTAAGCACGCCATCTACACCGGGCACGTCGTCCTCGTGTTCGACGAGTGTCACCGCAGCCAGTTCGGGGACATGCACACGGCCATCACCAAGGCCTTCCGCAACTACCACCTCTTCGGGTTCACGGGCACGCCGATCTTCGCGGCCAACTCCGGCTCCAGCGGCAACGTCCAGCTGCGCACCACCGCGCAGGCCTTCGGCGACCAGGGGGTCGGCAAAGTTGGTGGGTGGGGGTGTCTGAGCCGTTTTGACGGGGGTGGTGTGTCGCTAGGACGGGGGCGCGGGCCCCGCAGGGACGATGAGT
>NZ_KV810942.1:567-833 GCF_001812965.1 Actinomyces sp. HMSC075C01 | reverse complement strand
GTCGCGCCAGCCCCTGGTCCAGGTTCTCAGGAACGTGGCTGATCCCAGGGACCGTCGGGGCGTGCGCCATGACCTGCCCACGGTACTGTCCCTGGCCGTGACCGGAGTGCTGGCCGGCTGCCGGAGCCTGACGGCGATATGGGAGCACACCACCGACCTGACCAGCGCCGACCTGCGGTCTTTGGGGGTGGAGGCGGGCCAGGCCCTGCCCTCAGAGTCAACGATCCGACGGGTCCTGCAGAACCTGGACCCCGCTGACGTTGATG
>NZ_KV810942.1:0-467 GCF_001812965.1 Actinomyces sp. HMSC075C01 | reverse complement strand
TGTCCCTGGCCGTGACCGGGGTGCTGGCCGGCTGTCGCAGCCTGACAGCGATATGGGAGCACACCACCGACCTGACCGCCGCCGACCTGGAGGCCCTGGGACTAGCGGCGGGCCAGGCCCTGCCCTCAGAGTCGACCATCCGCCGAGTCCTGCAGAACCTGGACCCCGCTGACGTTGATGCCCACCTGAGGTCATGGTTGTGCACACGCACCGGCACCATCGAAGGAAGAACAGTCATCGCGGTGGACGGCAAGACCATGCGTGGGGCCCGCACCAGCAAGGACCCGGCGCCGCACCTCCTGGCCGCCTTGGACCACGCCACCGGCGCCGTACTGACCCAGCAGCGAGTGGCAGGCAAGTCCAACGAGATCCCCGCGCTCAGGGAGCTTCTCGAACCCTTGGACCTGGAAGGGGTGGTGGTGAGCGCCGATGCGATGCACACCCAGGTGGACACCGCCGAGTGGATC
>NZ_KV810941.1:0-516 GCF_001812965.1 Actinomyces sp. HMSC075C01 | reverse complement strand
TGTAGTGGCGCGTTCTGGACCCGAAGCGGGGTGATCTACCCATGGCCAGGTTGAAGCACGTGTAAGAGCGTGTGGAGGACCGAACCCACCTAGGTTGAAAACTGGGGGGATGAGCTGTGGGTAGGGGTGAAAGGCCAATCAAACTCCGTGATAGCTGGTTCTCCCCGAAATGCATTTAGGTGCAGCGTTGCGTGTTGCCCGGCGGAGGTAGAGCTACTGGGTGGCTGATGGGCCTTACAGGGTTACTGACGTCAACCAAACTCCGAATGCCGCCTGGGTTGTAGCGTGGCAGTGAGACTGTGGGGGATAAGCTCCGTGGTCGAGAGGGAAACAGCCCAGATCGCCGGCTAAGGCCCCTAAGCGTGTGCTAAGTGGGAAAGGATGTGCGGTCGCGCAGACAACCAGGAGGTTGGCTTAGAAGCAGCCATCCTTGAAAGAGTGCGTAATAGCTCACTGGTCAAGTGGTCGTGCGCCGACAATGTAGCGGGGCTCAAGCACACCGCCGAAGCCGCGGAC
>NZ_KV810940.1:0-279 GCF_001812965.1 Actinomyces sp. HMSC075C01 | reverse complement strand
GAAGGTTATTCAGGGGAGGGTGTTGGGGGTTTGGGTGGGTGTGTTACGCAGGGGTGATGGCTCGTTCCTGTGGGAGAATTCTTGTCGCCAGACAAAACCTCTATGGAAACGAGCCATCGCCGTGAAGTGTACCACCGGGCTGAGTGCCCATCAGTTCGCCGAGCTGACCCAGTGGATCAGCCAGAGCAAACCGCTCCACACCATCCCGACGATCCTCGGGGTGGCCGGGTCGCTGCAGGCGACGCTGACCTACCTGCGCCACAACCTTCCCCAGGCCGC
>NZ_KV810939.1:2942-3183 GCF_001812965.1 Actinomyces sp. HMSC075C01 | reverse complement strand
TCCTCCACCGTTGGAACACTGCCGTTCAGGCAGGCGGCGATCAGGGGCGTGTAGGCGGCGATGACCCGGGAGACGGTGGCCTGCGAGACGCAGTAGAGCTCGGCGAGCAGCTCCTGGCACGGGTTGTGCCTCAGGTAGGTCAGGGTCAGGCGCACGCACAGGAACAGGCCCAGCACCCTCGCCCCGAACACCGGCAGGGGGCCGGAAGCGTGAATGGCCTCGCACAGGTCCAGGACATCAT
>NZ_KV810939.1:0-2842 GCF_001812965.1 Actinomyces sp. HMSC075C01 | reverse complement strand
AAGATTCTCTCAAGAGCAAGCCGCCACCCTGCTTAACGACACACCATTAGCGGCAAAACACCCTAAACACCCCTATGAATAAGCCTCATGGTGTCATCTAATTCAAAGCGAATCCGATAAAATTTTCCAAGCCTCTAAAGGGTGTGTGTTACCTTATATGATGGTGCTTCACCAATCTTGAATGTCCATAGTGAGTTGACTCCTAGGAGGCAAGCATGTTCCATTATGACCCAAATCGCGAATTGTACTTGGGTTTCAGGAAGATTGCTGAAAGGATGTCGGCGAGAGAGGTTGGAGATAGGGTGGAGGAGGTATCCTCATCAGGGGAGGTGTCCGCCGAAACTTCTAGAGCTGTACGCCTTATGCGGAACAGGGGACGTCGCACCAAGATTAGAATTGATGGAGCCACCTCAATGAACGTCAGAGACCACGCTCCCAGAGTAATTAAAAAACTAAGCAGAGGTGCGGTGGAACTAAGAGACATGTGTGATCCGCTGGTTGGGAGAATTGCCTCGTACTCTGGTTTTGGAATGATGGGGAGGAGGTGCCGAGAGGGGGGTCAGTATAAGGATGATGCACAGGATATTCAGATATGGTATTCATGTTATCCAGATCCTGAGCGCGATGAATACTTTAGGTTGCTGTTTTTGCATGGGTCCCGAAAAGGCAACTTCGTGCATAGTAGATCTGATTCTCTCCCGGCGATTCGCTCTGGCTCTGGTACACGTGAAGTGTTCGACTATATTCGATCGTGTAGTGACGGCGTTCTCACAGACTTTGCTGGTCTTCTTGAAGATCCTTTGATAGTTAATCGAATTTTATGGATTCTTGACTCAAAGCAAAGAGATGGCGAAGGATTCTCTGGGGAGGCCGACGAGTACCTTAATTTTGATTCGTTATTTCATATCGAAAGCGTCATCTCTGACAGTCAAGAGCGCGATCTCTTGGCGCCCCAAAATTTACTTTGTTCACCTGAAGATAAACTTCCCTTTCTGAGTAAGGTCGTGGTTGCAACTCCGTATGTTGTTCAGTCGTCTCGTAGAAGCTGGAAAACTAAACGTCGAGAAATAATGAACATGTTGCGGCGCACTACGCGGCTTTGATGAATCTATAGGACCTGATTGCGTTCCTGAGCATTCTGGTGTTTTAACGTGCCTCACTCTTGCTGTGTCGGTTAATTGCGAGGTCTGGGGAGGTGTTTATTTGTTAGGTGAGAGGGTTCGGCGCCAACGTGTCACCTGTGTATTGAATGCGAATGTAAATATCGGTGAACTGAATCGTTGAGGAACTGTACTTATTCCATGTCGAAAAATAAGTTGAGACTTTGACGTTAATCGGACCTCATCCAATGTTAGGGCGTTGTGGCGATCCTATTCGATTCACATTCCAGCTGAGCGGAGCGCCTTCGCCGGCAGGAACTCATTCAGGTAGCCGCGAGTGTTGTTCATCCGGCGAATGGGTAGAGCGAGGCTATTTACAGCATACGTCGAAGGTGCTGTGACCTGCGTGGATGCCAGCGTCGGCTAGTCCTGTGAATTAACCTCAGTGAAACGCCAGAAGTCCACAACCGTTGTATTCGTCCCGGCTGTCACCTCCACGCCCTACAGTGGAATGAGGTTGGGGCTTGGGGTCGTGGGGAGTAGCCGTAGGTGCGTTGGGTCAACAGGGGGGAGTCGCTAAGTCCGCAGGCCTGGGTGCGATGGCGGACAGCGCCGCCTGCTGTGAACAGCTCCGTTCTGTTACAGGTTGGTCGGTAGGGCGGGGTAGGTGTCGAGTCTGCGTCAACGATACCTACTTGTTCGATCTCGTTCGATTGATTGTAGGAAAATCGATCGAAGTAATTAAAAGATGCATGTTTGTGTCTTGGAGTGCTGAGGCGTCGCTTGATAATGTCTGGTTCGAAGGAAGTTAGGTTCCCAGCGATCATTATTTTCAGTGAGGCGACATCATGAGCATGGAGATGGCTTCGGTGGCTACGTGGACCTTCTTGGCGGAGGTTCCGATCTCTCAGGACGTCCTGGGCGTCCTTGTTGAAGGGGAGCAGCCGTACGCTGCCTTCAAGACGATGCGCGACTCGGCAGTGTTCACCTCGAAGCGGTTGATCGTCCGCGATGCGCAAGGACTAACTGGTCGGAAAGTGGAGATCTACTCGCTGCCCTACAGTGCCATCAACATGTGGTCGACCGAAAACGCGGGAACATTCGACATGAACTCCGAAGTTGAACTGTGGACGCGGGCAGGTCACATCAAGATCAAGCTTGGGTCCCAGGTTGACGTCCGTAAAATCGATAGGCTCATCTCGGCTTGCGTTCTCATGTCCCACTGAGCGTTGGCGCTCGGGAGATGGTGGGCATGGGTAGTACAGAAGCCCTCCACCCGGTCTTGAAACTGTAGGTTGGCAGGTACCGAATGGAGCACAAGGCGCTACGAGGAGGTCGTCAGGGGGCAGACCGACTCGGTGATCCTCTAGTAGGTTCCCAATGTATTGAACTGTTGGGTGTATTTCGGACAGTGCTTGCTTTCTTGATTCAGGCTGCCTTCGTTAAGTCTAAAAGTTCGTGTTCGGCCTCGTTCGGGGGTGGTACCTCAGGGCTGGGTGAAGGCAAACATGATTGCATCTCAGTTCGATCCAAGAGACAATATTCTTGATCGCCTTATCCTGGGTTGGGTACACCATCCGATGGGCCCTCTCATTCTTGAACGTTGCGTTGAACGACTCCGCACAAGTGCCGTCCCAGCACACTCCCGTGTACCCCACTGAGGGGCGAATCCCATAAGTCTCTGAGTCTCAAGATAAGTGGAGACCTCGAAGGTTATTCAGGGGGTGGTGGTGTAGGTGTAG
>NZ_KV810938.1:0-337 GCF_001812965.1 Actinomyces sp. HMSC075C01 | reverse complement strand
GGTACTAATAAGCCGATACAAACAACAACCACCCCCACACACAAGCCGTCCTTGCACGGTGAAGTGGCCCCAGGGGGTGAGTGATACAGCAAGAGCGTGAGCGTCCACTATACGGTCCACACCCAACCCAACCACCGACACACACAGTGTGCGTTGCGAGGCGGCCCGATAATAGAATCACAGGAACACTGACGCGCTGCCTGTTCAGTCGTCTCGGTGGTCATAGCGGCAGGGAGACGCCCGGCATCCATTCCGAACCCGGAAGCTAAGCCTGACAGCGCCGATGGTACTGCACCCGCCAGGGTGTGGGAGAGTAGGACACCACCGAGCACAAGCT
>NZ_KV810937.1:0-50495 GCF_001812965.1 Actinomyces sp. HMSC075C01 | reverse complement strand
GGGGGACCGGCCCGACAACCGTTAACCCCCACACCCCAACAACACAGGACACAACCAGCGACCGCCACGCGACGTGCTGCTGGTACCTGTTACGCCTGAGTGCCTCCGGCCAGGTAGGCTCCTCTCAGGTATTCAAGGACAGCGGGGGAACTGACGGCAGTCCCGGAGTGAAAGAAGGACCATGGCGTATCAGGACCGTCAGCACGGCTTGGACCACGGCGATGCAGGTCGGCGTCGCCACGGCAGTGAGCGTCACGGCTTCGGGGCGCGTCGCCGTTTCGCAGAAGAGGATGGCCACTCTCACCGCAGGGATTACGGGGGCCGGGACGACTGGCGCGACGAACGGCGTCGCGACGGGGACAGCGGCGACAGGCGCGGTGACCGCAACGGTAGGCGGCCAGGTCGTCTCAACGACCGTTCCGGGCGGAAGGATTCGCGGGACAGACGAGACGACCGGCGTGGTCGTCCGCCGCAGCGTCAGCGCGTTCCCGAGCCCAAGGTTCCGGACGAGGTTCAGCCCGGAGACCTCGAGCGCGGTGCACGGGGCGAGCTGCGCGCCCTGGGCCGCGCCAACGCTGAAAACGTCGCTCGGCACCTGGTGATGGTTCAGCGCCTCCTCAACGAGGATCCTCAGGCCGCCTACGAGCACGCGCGCTATGCCGCCTCTCACGCGGGCCGCGTTGCCGTCGTCCGGGAGACGGCCGGGATCGCCGCATACCTCGCCGGCCACTACAGCGAGGCGCTCCGAGAGATTCGCGCCGCCAGGCGCCTGTCCGGTCTTGACCTCCACCGGGCCATCGAGGTCGACTGCGAGCGAGCACTGGGTCATCTCGACAAGGCCCTCCAAGCCGCTCAAGCGGCCGATCCACGCCAGCTCGACGAGATTGAGCGGGCCGAGCTGGCCATGGTCGTCTCCAGCCTTCGCCACGACATGGGCCAGACGGATCTCGGTCTGATCATCATCGAGGACGCCATCAGGGCACGGCCCTCCGACAGTGAGACCCTCCGACGCCTGCACTCCGTGCGCGCCGACCGGCTCGAGGAGCTCGGCCGGCATCAGGAGGCCGAGGCCATCCGTGACCGTATCGGCCCTGAGCCGGTGGAGGAGGACGAGGTCGAGGTCTTCGACATCGAGGACGACTGCGACTCCGAGGCCCAGGAGGAGGACAGTCCGGAGCGCTCCGGTACGCAGAGCGCCACCGATTCTGATGGCGACACGGACGACGAGGCAGTGAGCGAGGCGGCCGAGGCTTCGCGGGCCTCGGATGAAGCCGCCCAGGACAAGGCCTCAGCAGACCTCGATGAGCACGACGAGCCTATGAGCCAGGATGAGGACGCTCAGTGGTCGCAGTCCTTCTCCGAGCGCGTCGAGGCCGAGATGGCCGAGCTGCTCCAGGACGCGCAGGACACGCCTGCGCCTTCCACCAACGCCTCTGAGGAGCCCCGATGACCGTGCCCCAGCCCCAGGCCACTGATACCGCCGTCCCCGCCACCCTGATCGGCAGCGAGCAGCCCCTGTGCGTCGCCTACGACGTCGCCCTGCTGGACCTCGACGGCGTCTGCTTCGCAGGCCAGGCCCGAGTGCCCCACGCCGCCGACAACGTCAACGCCGCCCGCCAGGCCGGAATGCACCTGTCCTTCGTCACCAACAACGCCTCACGGGCCCCTCAGACGGTCGTGGACAAGCTGGCAGACAACGACATCACCGCCGAGGCGTCGGAGGTCTTCAGCGCCGCCATGGACGCGGCCGCCATGCTCACCGAGCACGTCGAACCGGGTTCCATGGTGCTCGTCGTCGGCGGCGACGGCGTCCGCCAGGCCCTCCTCGACGAGGGCTTCCAGGTGACCAGCAGCGCGCAGGACGAGCCGGTCGCTGTCGTCCAGGGCTGGGACCCGGCGGTTGACTGGGCGCTGCTGTCCGAAGGCGTCTACGCCATCAATGCCGGGGCCCTCCACGTGGCCACCAACCTCGATGCGACCCTGCCCACCGAGCGGGGTTTCGCCCTGGGCAACGGCAGCCTCGTGGCCGCCGTCGTCCATGCCTCGGGCAAGGAGCCCCTGGCCGGGGGCAAGCCCTTCCCCGGGATCTACACGCGCGCCCTCAAGCGGGCCGGTGGGACCAGGCCCTTGGCCGTCGGCGACCGGCTCAACACCGACCACGTCGGAGCCCGGGCCGCCGGGATCCCCGGGCTGCACGTCCTCACCGGTGTCTCCGACGCGCGAGACGTCATCTGTGCGCCGGCCACCGAGCGTCCCAGCTTCCTTCACACCGACCTGCGGGGCCTGACCGCGCCCCACCCCGAGCCCGTGCGAGTTGAGCTCGACGGCCAGGTGTGGTGGCGGGTCGGCAGTCGTAGCGCCCGAGTCCTCGGCTCCGGGCTCGAGCTCCAGGACGCCGGCGCCGTGTCCTGCCCGGACGGCAGCGCTGTGCGTATCGACTTGGACTCCTACCGGGCGCTGGCCGTGGCCGCCTGGGACTGGGCTGACGCCCAGGTCCGCCGGGGCGAGGCCGCAGAGCTGGAGGTGCCCGAGATCGAGGTGATCGAGCCCTGAGATACCGGTCGGGGCCGGTGAGGCTCCTACCGGGGGAGAAGAGCAGCGCGCAGCGGCAGCGCGAACGATGTCGAAACGATATCGATGGGAGTCAGGAATGAGCGGCAACGAGTCGAGAACCGACGTCGGGGAGGAGAGTCCGGCGACGGCGGACTCCGCGCACCGGCCTGCTCCTCGGCCGCCGGTGCCCTCGCCCCCGCGAGCCGACGTCGCCCTGACGGCGGCGCAAGGGCTCCACGACCACGCCGACGAGCTCGCCCAGATCGCTCAGATGCCCTTGGAGGAGCGCGCAGCCGCCCTGGCCGCCATCCACGAGGACCTCGCCGCCGTCCTGCACAAGGCGGAAGGCTGATATGGCCCGGCTCATCCGCATCGACTCAGAACTCGTGCGCCGCGGGCTGGCCCGCTCCCGCACTCACGCCGCCACCCTCATCACTGACGGTCATGTCACCCTCGACGGCGAGGTCGTCACCAAGCCCGCCCGGCAGGTCAACCCGGCCCAGGCCATCGAGATCCTGGTGCCCTCCGGAGACGACTACGTCTCCCGCGGCGCCCACAAGCTCGCCGGTGCCCTGGACACGCTGGGGCGACGCGGCCTGGCACCCCGCGTTGAGGGTCGCCGCTGCCTGGACGCCGGCGCCTCGACCGGCGGCTTCACCGACGTCCTCCTGCGCCGCGGTGCTGAGCACGTCGTAGCCGTTGACGTCGGCTACGGCCAGCTGGCCTGGTCGCTTCGCTCCGACCCCCGCGTCACCGCCCTGGACCGCACCAACATCCGTACGCTGGATCCCGAAGCCGTCGCCCCCGCCCCGGAGCTGGTCGTGGGTGACCTGTCCTTCATCTCCCTGACCCTGGTCCTCGAGCCGCTGCTGCGCGCCGCGGCCGACGACGCCGACCTTCTGCTCATGGTCAAGCCCCAGTTCGAGGTGGGTAAGGACCGGATCGGGCACGGGGGAGTGGTGCGCGACCCGGAACTCCATGTGGAGACCGTCATGACGGTGGCTGAGCGGGCCCATGCCCTGGGCGTGGGAGTCGAGGCCGTGACCGCCTCCCCCCTTCCGGGGCCAGCCGGTAACGTTGAGTACTTCCTGAGCATGCACGCCTCCCGCGCCGGGTGCCCCGAGGACCTGAGCGGGGACGAGCTGCGCTCCAGCATCGAGGACGCCGTCGCCGCCGGCCCCGCGGCGCTCGATCCACGACGACGCAGAACAAGGACCCGCCCATGAGCAAGCTGAGCCCTTCAGACACCAGTGCTGCGGCGCGCCCGGCCGACTCTACTGACTCTGCCAACTCTGTCGACTCTGCAGGCCTCCGCCAGAGCTCGCAGCAGCCGGGAGCGGAGCAGCACGGTCGGAGGATCTCGCGCGTCATGCTGCTGCAGCGCGAGCTCAACGACAAGCCCGTCCCCGTCCCCAGACCCAGTGCTCCCACGGCCAGCGCCGTGGCCCGGGCCTCGGCGGCGCTGCGTGCCCACGGAGTCGAGCCGGTCGGCCCGGACTGCACCGACCACGTCGACCTCGTCCTGGTGCTCGGCGGTGACGGTACGATCCTGCGCGCCTTCGAGATCGCCCGCGAGCGCGACATCCCCCTGGTGGGTATCAACACCGGCCACGTCGGCTTCCTGGCCGAGGCCGACCCCGACGGCATCGAGCAGGTGGTGGCGGATCTGGTCGCCGGCCGCTACACGGTCGAGACCCGCACCACCTTGAACGTGGAGGTCATCTGTCCCGACGGGACGGTCACGCGCGACTGGGCCCTCAACGAGGCGGCCCTGGAGAAGCGAGACCGCGCCCGCATGATCGAGGTCGCCATCGGCGTCGACGGCCAGGCCGTCTCCTCCTTCGGCTGCGACGGCCTCATCATGTCCACCCCCACCGGATCGACCGCCTACGCGTTCTCCTGCGGAGGCCCCGTCATCTGGCCCGAGGTCGAGGCGCTCCTCCTGGTGCCCGTGGCTGCGCACGCCCTGTTCACCCGCCCCCTGGTCCTGGGGCCCAACTCCTGCATGGAGGTCGTCATCCAGCGAGTGGGCTTCGGAGGCGCCGAGATCTGGTGCGACGGAAGACGCAGCCTGGACGTGCCGGTCGGCGCCAGGATCCGCGTCACCCGGGCGGAGCGTCCGGTGCGCCTGGCACGTTTCAACGAGGCCCCCTTCGCCAGTCGCCTGGTGCGCAAGTTCGACCTGCCCGTGGAGGGATGGCGGGCCTCCAGCAGCGCCGATGAGGCCCACTCGCCCGAGGAGGACGCGCTGCATCAGCCGAATCTCTCAACCTCCGGCAAGGGCGCCGAGGGTGAGCGCCGGTGGGGCTCCTCGGGAGGGACGGCGTGATCGAGTCTTTGCACATCGAGGACCTCGGTGTCATCGAGGAGGCCGACCTTCCCCTTAGTCGTGGCCTGACCGCCCTGACCGGTGAGACCGGCGCCGGCAAGACGATGGTGCTCACCTCCCTGGGGCTGCTGCTGGGGCAGAGGGCTGAGACCACTATCGTGCGCACCGGTGCCGAGCGCAGCCTGGTCGAGGGCGCCTTCCTGGTCGACCCGGACTCGCGTGTCGCGGCCCGCGTCATCGAGGCCGGGGGTGATCTCGACGACGACCTCCTCCTGGCCTCTCGCACGGTCCCCGCCTCTGGACGTTCCCGCGCCTACCTGGGAGGGCGCTCCGTGCCGGCCTCGGTCCTCAGCGAGGTGGGGGGCCGGCTGGTCTCCGTCCACGGTCAGGCCGACCAGCTGCGGCTGCGCTCGACCGCGGCCCAACGCGCTGCTCTGGACTCCCTGGGCGGCCAGGACCACGCCGCGCTGTGCCGGCGCTACGCCCGGGCCTACCAGGCGCGCCGACAGGCCGGCCAGGAGCTCCAGGAGTGGCAGGCATCGGCTCACGCCCGGGCCGTCGAGGTGGCCCAGCTGCGCACCTGGCTCGAGGCCCTGGAGGAGGTCGACCCCCGCAGCGGTGAGGACCGGGAGCTGACGGCGGAGGCCGAGAGACTCGACCACGCCGAGGACCTGCGCAGGGCTGCCACGGGGGCCCGTACCGCCCTCAGTGGGGAGGAGTCCTCCACCGGGCAGGCGCCCGACGTCGTCTCCCTCATCGCCTACGCGCACCGCAGCCTGGCCGCCGAGTCCGACCGTGACCCCGCTCTGGCCGAGCTGTCCGCGCGCACCCAGCGACTGGGCATCGACGCAGCCGATATCGCCGCCGAGCTGGGCGGGTACCTGTCCGCGCTGAGTGCCGACCCGGCTCGCCTCGCCCAGGTCCAGGACCGCCGCGGGGAGCTTGCCCGCGCCTGCCGGGAGATCGGCGGGCCTCAGGAGCAGCTCGACGACGTCGACGCCCTCCTGGCCTGGGGCGAGCGCGCGGCCGCGCGTCTGGCCGAGCTCGACGGCCCCCAGGACACTGCCACCGTCCTGGCCGAGCGCCTGGCCGCCGCCGACGAGGAGCTGGCCGGTGCAGGCGCGGAGCTGAGCCGGGCGCGTCGGCGGCTCGGCGAGCGTCTTGAGCAGGCCGTCACCGCGGAGCTGGAGGGCCTGGAGATGAAGGGTGCCCGGCTCGTCGTCGAGCTGGACCGGCTTGATGAGCCCGGTCCCACCGGCCTGGAGAGCGTCGCCCTCACCCTCGTCTCACACCCTGGCGCGCCCGCCCTGCCCCTGGGGAAGGGGGCCTCGGGAGGCGAGCTGTCCCGCATCATGCTCGCCCTGGAGGTGGTGCTCGCTGACGCCGCGGCCTTAGCGCGCCCCTCGACCCACACCCGCACGCTCGTCTTCGACGAGATCGACGCCGGGGTGGGAGGCCGGGCCGCCCGGGAGATCGGTAGGCGCCTGGCTCGTCTGGCACGACACCACCAGGTCATCGTCGTCACCCACCTGGCGCAGGTGGCGGCCTGGGCCGACACCCACCTCGTGGTGCGCAAGGAGACAGTGACCGCCCCCGATTCCGGTACCGACCCCGCAGAGGCGCCCGCAAGGAATGTGAGAAAGTCCCAGCCGGGACGCACCCGCACACAGGTCTTCGTCGTCGAAGGCCAGGAGAGAGAACGGGAGCTGGCCAGGATGCTCTCCGGGCACGAGGACTCTCAGGCCGCGGTCCGGCACGCCGCTGAGCTTCTCCAGGAAGCAGTCGTGGGACAATCCGAGCCGTGAGGAATCCCTTCCGCAGGAAGTCTGCGTCCGTCTCCGAGCATCCCAGCGGTGTCGTGCGCGTCGACGCGCGCACGAAGAAGCTCACCAAGCGTCTCCAGCCCGGGGAGATCGCCGTCATCGACCACACCGACCTCGATCGGGTGGCCGCCGAGGCTCTGGTGGAGCGCGGTGCCTCAGCGGTCCTCAACGCCTCCCCGTCCATCTCCGGGCGCTACCCGAACCTCGGCCCCGAAATCCTCCTGGACGCGGGAATCCCCCTCGTGGACGACCTGGGCCCCGACATCATGCGTCTGCACGACGGCCAGCGCATCACCGTCGAGGACGGCTCGGTGCGGGTCGAGGGTAAGGAGCAGGTCGTCGCCGAGGGAGCGGTCCAGACCAAGCAGACCGTTGCCGAGGCCATGGAGGAGGCCAAGAAGGGCCTGTCTGTCCAGCTGGAGGCCTTTGCCGCCAACACCATGGAGTACATGCGCGGGGAGTGGGATCTGCTCCTCAACGGCGTCGGCATGCCCTCGCTGACCACGCAGATGGGCGGCAAGCACGTCCTGGTGGTCGTGCGCGGCTACTCCTACAAGGAGGACCTGCAGGCGCTCAAGCCCTACATCCGCGAGTACAAGCCCGTTATCATCGGGGTCGACGGGGGCGCCGACGCCGTCCTGGACGCCGGCTTCAAACCGACCCTGATCGTGGGCGACATGGACTCCGTGTCCGACAAGGCACTGACCTGCGGCGCCGAGATCGTCGTCCACGCCTACCGCGACGGACGTGCCCCGGGCCTGGCCCATGTCGAGGAGCTCGGGGTCGAGCATCATGTCTTCGCCGCCACCGGCACCAGTGAGGACATCGCCATGCTCATGGCCGATGAGGCCGGTGCCGAGATCATCGTGGCCCTGGGGACGCACGCTACCCTGCTGGAGTTCCTCGACAAGGGGCGCGCCGGCATGTCCTCGACCTTCCTGACCCGGCTCAAGGTCGGAGGTCGCCTCATCGACGCCAAGGGCGTCTCCCAGCTCTACCGCACCCGCATCTCGGGGTGGTGGCTGCTGTTCCTGGCCCTGGCGGGCACCTTCGCCCTGGCCATCGCTCTGATGTCCACACCCGGTGGACAGACCTTCCTGGGCCTGTCCGGCGCCGTGTGGGACGACGTTGTCAACTTCTTCCGTTCACTGCTGGGCCTGGCCCCGAACTCACCCACCGTCTAACGACCCCCGCCCATCTGAGAGGCAGCCCCTCTCACGGTCATTCTCAAGGTCTTCAACCATGATCGACTTCCGCTATCACCTGGTATCGCTCATCTCCGTGTTCCTGGCTCTCGCCGTCGGGGTCGTCCTGGGAGCCGGCCCCCTGCAGAACTCCCTGGGGACCGCGCTCAACGACCAGGTCACCGCCCTGCGTGAGAACCGCAACGCCACCCAGGCCAAGCTCGAGCAGACTGAGACGGCCGTCAACGAGCGGGACTCCTACATCACTCAGGCCGCCAGCAGCCTCCTGCCCGGGACCCTGGCCTCCAAGAGCGTGGCCATGGTACTTCTGCCCGATGCCAAGGCCGAGGACGCCGACGCCATCACCACCCAGCTCAAGAGCGCAGGCGCCACCGTCACCGGTCGAGTGAGCCTGACCAGCACCTGGGTGGACCTGTCCCGGGAGAACTACCGCTCCACCTTCTCCGGACAGGTCCAAGGGCACCTGGGCAGCGCCAACTCCCAGGACGCCAACGGCATTCTGGGAGAGGCACTGGCCAAGGCCCTCACCTCCAACGACGACTCCTCCCGAGTCCTCATGGACATGCTGTCAGTGGACAAGTCCGACACGCCCTTCGTCACCGTGGACTCCACGCCCACCGCTCCGGCGGAGATGATCGTCGTCGTCGGGCCGCGCCCGCAGGCCTCCTCCGGCAAGGGCGCAACGGTCGAGGCCTCACCGGGTCAGGACCCCAAGGCCTGGGCCAAGGCGCTGGAGGGTACAGCCGGCCGGGCGCCCACAGTTGTCGTCGGCTCAGCCGACGGTGACGACGGCGTCGTCGGCATCATCCGCTCCGAGAAGGCGAAGGTGACCACCGTCGACTCCATCGGCCAGATCGCCGCCTTTGTCTCCACACCCCTGGCCCTGGCCTCCACCCGAGCGGGAACCATCGGCCACTACGGCTTCGACGAGGGAGCCGAGGCCGTCATGCCGCCAGTGACCAAGTAGTCCCTGTCCTCAGGCGACTCAGCCGACTCAGGGGCTGCGGCCGCGTCATGAGTGGCGACGCCGCGATCCGTCCTCGTACTGCCTTAGGCTGAGATCATGGCTGGCACGATCACGCGAGTAAGCTCCTGCGCCCGAGGACTGGCGAGGGTGGGCCTCAAGGCGGCGGGCACCGCCCTGTCCTGGTCCGCCTGTCTGGCGCCCATCGCCCAGGGACTGGAGCGCACCAACTTCCACGGCCGCACCGTGAGCCTGCGCGGGGGCGTCGGGGCCGCAGCCGGCGCCGTGACGGCAGGGATCGAGGCCGGCAGACTCCTGCGGGCCAGGACGGCCTCTCCCTCACGGGTAGGGCTCGCCGCCACCCTTGCGGCGGCGGCCGGCGGGTGCGCCGGCCTGGTCGACGACCTCGATGCCGGGGCCCACGACGGCGACACCCCCGCCAAAGGGCTCAAGGGCCACCTCACCGCCCTCGCCCACGGACGCGTCACCACCGGAGCCCTCAAGATCGCCGTCATCGGCTCAGGGGCACTTGTCGGCGGTGTCCTCCTGGCCCGCCACCGCAGCTCGGGCACAGGCGCACGTCCGCTGGCGTCCAGCGCCGTCGACGCCGCGTCCAGCGCCGTGGTCATTGCAGCCTGGGCGAACCTGCTCAACCTGCTCGACCTGCGCCCCGGACGGGCGCTCAAGACCGCCTGCATCGTGAGCGCCCCGCTGCTGGCCACCACCGGACGCGACGGTGAACCCACCCGGATGCTGGCCGCGGGCACCCTGGGAGTCAGCCTCACGGCCCTGCCGGAGGACCTCCTGGAGAACACGATGCTGGGGGACACCGGGGCCAACGCCGTCGGCGCCCTGCTGGGAACCGCCCTGGCGTGCCACCCCCACGCCGCGGTGCGCGCCGGGGCCGCCCTGAGCGGGGTGAGCCTCATCCTGGCCAGCGAGAAGATCTCCTTCTCCCGCGTCATCACCGACACCCCGGTGCTGGCCGCACTCGACGGGCTGGGACGCCGCCCCTGATGGCATCCCGGCAACGCCACGGCGGCCTGCTCTCAGCGGCCGGGTCCGTCGCCGGCCTGACCCTCGTCTCCCGCGTCCTGGGGTTCCTGCGCTGGCTCGTCCAGGCCGCCACCGTCGGCACCGGCACGGTGGCGGGCGCCTACACCACGGCCAACCAGCTGCCCAACACCCTCTACGAGGTCGTCGTCGGAGGGGTCCTGGCGGCCACGGTCGTTCCGCTCCTGGCCGCACCGATCGCCGCGGGCAGGCGCGAGGAGGTCACCGCCACCGCCTCGGGGCTGCTGGGTCTGGTCTTGGCGGTCCTGACCCCGCTGTCCCTGGGGCTCATCGTCCTGGCCGCACCGATCGCCTCCCTGTTCCCCACCTCCCAGGGCGTGGACCCGGCGCTCCAGCACGAGCTCGTCGCCTCCTTCCTGCGTATGTTCGCCCTGCAGGTGCCCATGTACGGAGTGGCGGTCGTCCTCACCGGGGTCCTCCAGGCTCACAACCGCTTCGCCTGGCCGGCTCTGACACCGATGCTCTCCAGCCTCGTGGTCATGGCGACCTACGGGCTCTACGGGGTGCTGGCCGGCGGTGAGGACGCAGCCGCTTCCAGCCTCGCCCTCCAGGTACTGGGCTGGGGCACGACCCTCGGGGTGGCCGCGCTCAGCCTGCCGCTGCTGTGGCCGGTCCACCGGCTGGGGCTGGGACTGCGCCCCACCCTGAGACTGGGGGGCGCCCAGGCCCGGCGGGCGCTGCGGCTCGGTGGGGCCGGGGTGTGGACGATCCTGGCTCAGCAGGTGAGTGTCCTGGTGGTCCTGGCTATGGCCCGTTGGGGCGGGCAGACCGGCACCGCGGCGGTCTACCAGTACACGCAGGCCGTCTACGTCCTTCCCTACGCGGTGCTGGCCGTCCCGGTGGCCACCGTTCTCTACCCCCGTCTGACCGCCGCCTTCGAGGCCAGCGAGCTTTCGCCGAGCAGGCCCGGTGGCACAGGCGGGGAGGACGTCACGCGCCTGGTGGCGACCTCAACGGCCCTGGTCACCGCCGTCGCCGTGGCCGGAACCGCCATGCTCCTGGCCGCCAGCGCCGCCGCCGAGCGATTCTTCTCCTTCAAGCAGGTCGACGGGATGGGCCAGGCGCTGGCCGTCCTGGCCCCGGGACTGATCGGCTACGCCCTCATCTACCAGGTCACCCGGGTCCTGTTCGCCGCCGACCGCTCTCGGCCCGCCGCCCACGCCACCGCGGCCGGCTGGCTGACCGTGGCGGTGGCCAGCGCTGCCTGCGTGCGCCTCATGGCGCCCTCGGGCGGGGACGGGCGCGCCACCCTCGTGGCCCTGGGAATGGGCACGACCATTGGGATGACAGTGGCGGGGGTGAGCCTGCTGGTCGTTCTGGCCCGGGTCATGGGGCGCCGGGTGCTGCGCGCGACCCTGACGGCGCTCGTCGCAGGGCTGCCCGTGGCCCTCGCCGCCGGGCCGGCTGTGCGTGCGGCGACCACCCGCGTCACCTCCCTGCCCCTGGCCGTTGTCACCGCCGTGATCGGTGCTGCTGCGGCCGCAGCCCTCGTCCTGGTGGTCATCCACCTGGCCGACCGCAGCCTCCTGGCATCGGTACGCGGTGGGAGGGCGACGGTGAGAACGAAGGATGACAAGGAGAGACCATGAGCGGTGTCGATGCCACGAACGAGCCCGGTGCCGCGCCGGGCACGCACGCCGGGCGCCGGAGGATCCTCCAGGTGTGCGGATCGGCCGCCGGAGGGGTGCGGGCCCACCTGGCCGACTGCGCCCGGCTCCTGGCCGCCGACGGCCACGACGTCATCGTCGAGGCGCCCGCCGCGGTCCTTGACACACTGGATGTTGAGCCGGCTCGCGCCGAGGCACTCGAGATCGGCCCCCGCCCCAGCCTCAACGACTCCCTGGCCGTGGCCAGGCTGCGTCGGCTGGGACGGCGCGCCGACGTCGTTCACGCCCACGGCCTGCGAGCCGGGGCCCTGGCCGCCCTGGCCCTGGGACGACGCCGCCGCGGACGCACCCGCCTGGTCGTCACCCTCCACAACCTCACCATCGGGGGACGCCTGACCACCCTGGTGGGGGAGAGGCTCGAGCGGCTCATCGCCCGACGCGCCGACCTCATCCTGGCGGTCAGCCCCGACCTGGCCGAACGGGCCCGGGAGCTCGGCGCCCCACGCGTCGAACTCGCCATCATTCCGGCAGCGCCCCCACAGCAGCCCACCGAACCGGCCCCCTCCGACCCGGCTGCGCCGGAGGAGGCCTGGCCGCAGGAGGGCGCCCGCCTCCTGACCGTCGCCCGCCTGGCTCCCCAGAAGGGCCTGCCGCTGCTGCTCGAGGCCGCCGCGATCCTCTCCCGCGAGGTCGACGCCGGCCGGCTGGCGGCCTTCACCTGGGCCCTCGCCGGGGACGGCCCCGGCCGCGAGGAAGCCGCTGAGCGCATCGCCGCCGAGCAGCTCCCGGTCACCCTCCTGGGGCGGCGAACCGATGCTCCGGCCCTCATGGAGGCCGCTGACGTCGTCGTCCAGACCAGCCTGTGGGAGGGCCAGCCCCTCACCATCCAGGAGGCCCTGCGCTCAGGCACCGCGATCGTGGCCACCGACGTCGGCGGCACCGCCGTGACCGCCAGGGGAGGAGCCGTCCTCGTGGCTCCCCGGGCCCAGGCCATCGCCGAGGCGCTCGGAACCCTCCTGAGCGACCCCGAGGCCCGCTCCCGCGCCGCCGAGCGCGCTCACGAGGCGGCGGGGCGCCTTCCCGGGCTCGAGGACCTCGCGGTCCAGTTGCGTCAAGCAGCTCTGGCTCAGGACTGAGCGCAGATGACGTCAGCAGGACGCTCGTGCGTCGGGCAGGTTTCGCCGGGCCTGTTACCTTGAAACTCCGTGATCAACGCAGCCTCACGTCTTCAGTCCACTCAGGTCCCTGTACCGCGCCACATCTTCGTCACTGGCGGCGTCGTCTCCTCCCTCGGCAAGGGACTGACTGCCGCTAGCCTCGGGCGACTCCTACGGGCCCGCGGCATCAGCGTTGTCATGCAGAAGCTGGACCCCTACATCAACGTCGACCCCGGCACGATGAACCCCTTCCAGCACGGCGAGGTCTTCGTCACTGACGACGGCTCCGAAACCGACCTCGACATTGGGCACTACGAGCGATTCCTCGACGTGAACCTCTCCGGCAAGGCAAACGCCACCACCGGACAGGTCTACTCCACCGTCATCGCAAAGGAACGGCGCGGAGAGTACCTCGGCGACACCGTCCAGGTCATCCCGCACATCACCGACGAGATCAAGCGTGTCATGCGCGCTCAGGCCGAGCCCGACGACGACGGCAACCTCCCCGACGTCATCATCACCGAGATCGGCGGCACCGTTGGAGACATCGAGTCCCAGCCCTTCCTCGAGGCGGCCAGACAGGTGCGCGCCGATCTGGGGCGCGACAACGTCGCCTTCGTCCACGTATCCCTCATTCCCTTCCTGCCCGCCGCTGGAGAGCTCAAAACCAAGCCCACCCAGCACTCGGTGGCCTCACTGCGCAACATCGGGATCCAGCCCGACGCCCTCGTCCTGCGCACCGATCGGCACCTTCCTGAGGGGATTAAGGGCAAAGTGGCACTCATGTGCGACGTCGACCGTGACGCCGTCGTCGAGTGCAAGGATGCCGCCAGCATCTACGAGGTTCCTCCAACCCTCCACCGTGAGGGCCTGGACGCCTACCTCGTCCAGCGGCTGGGCCTGACCTTCCGTGACGTCGACTGGACCGAGTGGAACAGCCTGCTTGAACGTGTCCACGCCCCCAAACACCGCCTTGAGGTGGCGCTCGTAGGCAAGTACGTCGACCTGCACGACGCCTACCTGTCCGTCTCCGAGGCGATCCGTCACGGCGGCTTCGCCAACCACGCCCGTGTCGACATCCGCTGGGTGGCCTCTGACGTCTGCGAGACCCCTGAGGGAGCCCAGCGGGCCCTCGCGGGCGTCGACGCGATCGTCGTACCGGGAGGTTTCGGTGTACGTGGGATCGAGGGCAAAGTCGGTGCTCTGCGCTGGGCCCGGGAGCACCGCGTCCCGACCCTCGGGCTGTGCCTGGGGCTGCAGTGCATGGTCATCGAGGCCGCTCGCAACCTCCTGGGCCTGAGCGCGGCCTCCTCCGCTGAGATGGAGCCTGAGACTCCTGATCCGGTTGTGGCCACCATGGACTCCCAGCGCCAGATCCTCCACGGTGACGGCAACCTCGGAGGCACCATGCGCCTGGGCTCCTACCCGGCGGTTCTGGCGGAAGGCTCGATCGTTGCTGAGACGTATGGAACCAATGAGGTCAGTGAACGCCACCGCCACCGCTTCGAGGTCAACAACGACTACCGGGAGCGCCTGGCCTCGGTAGGGCTACGAGTCAGCGGAACCTCCCCGGACGGTCGCCTCACTGAGTTCGTTGAGCTCGACCGCAGCCGGCACCCATATTACGTTGCCACCCAGGCCCATCCTGAGTTCCGTTCCCGTCCCACCCGAGCCCACCCGCTGTTCGCCGCGCTTGTGCGCGCAGGACTGGATCGTCGTCGGGAGGTCTACGCCTCTCACCGGCGTGGGGAACATGTCGTCCCGGGTGATGAACCGGCCGAGTGCTTCACCACTGCCAGCAGCGACAGCGGCGATACCATCAACTACGTCGATGCGTGCAGCGATGACGCGGACAACGAGTGAAGGAGCCGAGCGTGGACAGAACGGACAGCAGGGCCGCCGAGAATGACGACGTCGTGAGCGACACGAGCAGGCTCGTCGACGTACGCGAGTCGGGGCGGGAGCTGGTCTCCAGCGAGCGGGTCTGGAGCGGGCCGATCTTCGCCGTCGACGCCGACCAGGTGCGCCTCGGACCCGGTCAGGAGCCGGTGGCCCGTCAGGTCGTCGTCCATCACGACGCCGTCGCCGTCGTCGCCTTGCGCGAGGGCAAGGCATCCTCCCAGGCCGACGGCGCCGCGGAGATCCTCATGGTCCGCCAGTACCGCCATCCCGTGCGCGCCTGCCTGTGGGAGATCCCCGCGGGACTGCTCGACGTGGCGGGGGAGGAGCCCGCCGTGGCCGCCGCCCGCGAGCTCGCTGAGGAGACCGACTACGAGGCGGCCATCTGGAACACGCTGGCCGAGTTCTACGCCTCGCCCGGCTTCACCACCGAGGGGGCCCGGATCTTCCTCGCCCAGGACCTGAGCCTGCTGCCCGAGGACCGGCGCACCGTCCGCGAGGACGAGGAGGCCGAGTTCGTGCCCACCTGGGTCCGTCTGGACGAGGCACTCGACGCCGTCATGGACGGCCGCCTGCACAACCCCTCCACCGTCCTGGGGGTCCTGGCCACGGCCCAGGCGCGCGCTCGCGGCTGGGCCGAGCTGCGGCCGGCCGACGCCCCGTGGCTCAGGAGCCCGGAGAGTCTCTAACCGGGCTCCCAGGGGGCAGCAGCCCGACAGGGGAGAAGGACGTCCTCCCGAAGATTTGATCAAACGCTTGACCATGGTCGAGGTGTGCTCTATCCTCATGGTTAAACGATTGACCACAAAGGAGTGACGTGATTCAGGACACCTGTTTTAGGCCGAAACCCGATTGGGTGGGAGACGTCATTCCCTGGACCGACCAGGAGGAGATCCGGCTCTACTACCTGCTCGAGCGCAGGCGGCTACCCAAGCCGGGAACGCCCTGGTCGCTGGTGGTGACGAATGACCTCGTCCACTATGAGGACTGCGGTGAGGCACTCCCGTCCGGAGGCGTTGATGCCGAGGACTTCAATGCCTATACCGGAAGTATCGTTCAGAGCGATGATGGGATGTTCCACCTCTTCTACACCGCGAGCAACCCGGATCGGCTGGCCGCCGATGGCAGGCCTCTCCAGCTCGTCGCACACGCCACCAGCGTAGATATGAAACGGTGGGTCAAGCACCCTGAGGACACCTTCGGGGCCCCGAGCGGGTACGACCCTGCCGACTGGCGGGACCCGCAGGTGTACCGCACTCCAGGGGACACTGGTTGGTCCCTCATTCTCGCGGCGCGGCATTCGTCGGGTCCCGACCGGCGCCGAGGGGTCGTGGCGAGGCTGATCAGCGATGACCTCACGCACTGGACCCCGGTCGCCCCGCTGTGGGATCCTCACCGCTTCGTCACTCAGGAGTGCCCCGAGCTTTTCCGGATCGGTGACTGGTGGTACTTGGTGTACTCGGAGTTCACCGACCGCTTCGTCACCCGGTACCGGATGTCGCGAAGCCCTGAAGGCCCGTGGGTGGCGCCGGCTCATGATTCCCTCGATGGGCGCGGATTCTATGCGGCGAAATCCGTTTCCTGGCATGGGCGGAGGATATTCTTCGGTTGGATCGCCTCGCGCGACGGCAGGACCGACGCGGGTCCTTGGCTGTGGGCGGGCACGATGGCTGCACTTGAAGCGGTCCAGGCCGAGGACGGCACGCTGTTGATGCGCTTTCCCCATGAAGTTCTCAATGCCTACTCGATCACGGAGACGACTCTTGACGACGTCGTGTCGATCTCGGTGCCGACCTCCTACTCCTCACAGGTACTGACACCGCCGCTGCCGGACTGCTGCCGCATCAGTGCGGATTTGTCGTGGGAGGAGGGGACGCGGGAGATCTCCCTTCTGCTGCGCACCGACGCCGAAGGTGAGAACGGCTACATGTTCCGGCTCGAGCCCGGTCAGAACCGTGCCGTGCTCGATCGGTGGCCTCGGCGGACGCCCGGGGTCGAGCAGTGGCACGTCGCCGGTGACATTCCCCATTTCATCGAGCTCGAGCGTCCGACCGATCTCTCAGCCGGCCGGGTCCATATTGATGTCCTGATTCGCGACGAGCTTCTTCAGTGCTGCGTTGACGACGCGGTCATGCTGTCAACCAGCGTCTACGACCATCCCTCGGGCCGTGTCGGGCTATCGGCCCTTGACGGGGCCGTCACCCTCCATTCACTTACCACCTACTCGCGTTCTTGAGACGCAGACCTTTCAAAGGAGAAAGAGACCATGAATATCAAGCGATCCCAGTTCCTGGCCCTGGCTCTCGCCGCAGCAGCGTCACCCGCTCTGGCTGCGTGCGGTGGCAAGAGCGCAACCTCGTTGAAGCCCGTCCAGATCAACCCCGAGGGGGAAATCAAGCCTCGCGAGATCTCGTGGCTGTTGTCGCGCGCAGCCAACGGTGCGGTCATCAACACGATGCAGGAAATCGCTGAGGAGTACGCCAAGGACCACAAGGGCTTCAAGCTCACCCTTATCACGACGCCCGACCGGCCTTCCTACATCCAGAAGTATGAGACCCTCGCCGCCGCCAACAAGCTCCCCGAGCTCTTCGACACCGATGCGACCCCCTTTGCTCAGAAGCTCGCGAAGCAGAATCGCATGGTCGATGTGGCCGCCCTGCTCAACGACTTAGGTATCACCGACAGCTTCCGGAAGGCGGCGCTAGACTACCAGCGTTTCGACGACGGCTCGCTGTACATGATTCCGCTCGAGTACGGAATCGAGGTGTTCTGGTACAACAAGGCGCTCTTCGAGGCCGCAGGAGCTGAGGCTCCGCGTTCCCTCGACGATTTCCCCGAGTTGTGCCGGAAACTGGCTGCCAGCGGCGTCACCCCCATCGCCCTGGACGGACTCGACGGTTGGCCACTCGAACGCTATGTCGCTTTTTACCCCTTCCGGATGGAGGGTGAGGACTACATCAAGAAGCTCAAAAAGGGTGAAGCGGCATTCGCCGACGAGCCGGGTAAGAAGATGGCGCAGTGGTTGCATGACCTCGGCGAGGCCGGTGCGTTCCAGAAGGGATTCTCATCCGTTGGCTACACCGATGCCCAGAACCTCTTCACCTCAGGGAAGGCGGCGATGTACTGCATGGGTACATGGGAGCTTCCGAGCCTTGCGACCACTGACCTGCCCGAGGACCTGCAGAAGAACATCGCCTATTTCACGCTTCCGACCACTGCTGGCTCGGTGACCTCGGAGCACGAGTACGTCGCTCCGTCGGGCATCGGTGTCGCGGTCAATGCCTCGACGTATGATCCCCTCATCCATGACTTCCTCAAGTTCGCTCTGGAGAATTACCCGGAGAAGTATGCGACCACGGGTCTCCTCGGTCCGACAAACACCCCTCCCATCATCCCCGGCAATGCTCTGCCGATCTACCAGCAGGCGATTGACGAGGCTGCGAATCTCTCCGGCACGGCTCTCATGCCGTGGGACACCCAGCTCGATCCGACGACGAATACCAAACTCGTCCAGGAGCAGGTGCTCCTCGTCCAGGGCGACGTCAGCGTTGACGACTTTCTGACGACCATGGACTCCACGCTCACCGAGAACGCCTCTGCATACTTCAACCAGTAACACGCCGAGGAGGCAGCACCGCTAGGCCCAGTCTCCTCCCGCAATCCGTGATGCTCCTGACAAGAAGGCATAATGCTCCCCTACAGGTCTCGACTCTCCGTCCTCGTGTTCCTGACGCCACCCGTTCTTTTGTTTGGAGGTGGTGTGCTTCTGCCCATCGTGCAGTCGCTCGTTCTGAGTTTCTACAAGTGGGACGGCATTACGAACATGCAGTTTGTCGGTATTGACAACTACATCAAGATGTTTTCCGCTGATCCCACGTTCTGGAAGGCTTTCGTCAACCAACTCGTCTACCTGGTGATCTGCGTCGTCATCCAGATGGGCCTCGGCCTCGGAGTCGCGCTGCTCCTGCTGACAATCACCCGAGGACGTGAGGTGCTGAAGGTTCTTTATCTCATGCCGGCGGTTATCTCGACCACCGCGATCGCCCTTCTATTCCAGCGAATCTATTCCTTCGACCCTAAGGGGTTGGTCAACACCATTCTGGGAATGGTTGGTCTTGACGCTCTCGAAAAGCCCTGGCTGTCTAATATTCATACGGTTCTCACGGCAGTGTCCATCCCGGAGGGGTGGCGGTTCCTGGGCCTCTACACGATCATCTTCTACGCAGCCCTGCTGTCCGTGCCGCGTGAGCTGGAGGAAGCTGCGCAGCTCGACGGCGCGAGCGCCTGGAAGGTCTTCGTCAAGATCCGTTTCCCCCATATCCGGCCCGTGTGGGCCACGACCATGGTCATGGTCGTCACCTACGGCCTGCGGGGGTTCGATATCCCATATCTGCTCACGAATGGAGGGCCCGGGCAGTCATCCGAACTTGTGACGACATACATGTACAAGACGGCCTTTGTCTCCACGAACTACGGGTATGCCTCGGCTATCTCCGTGTTCATCGTGCTCGAGTGTCTCGTTGCCGTCGCCTTCATCTTTGGTATCATTCGCAGGGGGAATGACTGACATGACTGTTCCTGTCGCAACACCGAGCGTTCCCAAGCCGCTGTTCGTCCCTGATCCGCAGATGTCGGCTCCCAGGCGGCGCAAGCGCTTGCGCAAGGTGCAGATCGTTCATAGGGTGCTGCTCGGACTAGTCCTGCTCATCCAGGTCTACCCGTTCATGTGGCTGATCCTCACATCAGTTCGTTCGCCCGAGGACTTTGCAGCGAACAATCCGTTCGGCATCCCCTCGTCGTTCACTCTGGAGAACTTTTTCAGGGCATTCGAGCAAGGGGACGTTCTGACTTACATTCTCAATTCCGCGATCGTGACGATCGGAGCCTGCCTTCTCATCGTGGTGTGCGGAATGATGGGGGCCTACGCCATTCAGGTGCTAGGCTTCAGGGGGGCCGGAATTGTGCGCTCACTGTTCCTCATGGGGATCGTCGTCCCCGTGCAGATCGCTCTCGTACCACTGTTCGTCGACTACTCGAAGATAGGCCTTCTGGATACCCATATCGCGATCATCATCCCGCTGGCCGGATTCGCCCTCCCGATGTCGCTGTTCCTGTTCATTTCGTTCTTCAGCTACATCCCTAAGTCGATCTACGAAGCAGCCTCGATCGATGGTGCGGGTCCCTACAGGATCTTCACCAGAATCACCTTGCCCATGTCTCTCAATACGGTCGTCACCGTGGTCATGGTCAACGCGATCTTCATCTGGAATGAGTTCGTTTTCGCCAACACATTCGTCCTTACTGAGGGCCTTAAGACGATTCCGCTCGGACTGCAGAACTACATCGGCAACATGGGGAAGACGGACTGGACGGCGACCTTCGCCGCCGTCGCCGTGACCGTTACTCCCCTCTTGCTCATGTTCCTTGTGCTGAGTAAGGCTATGATATACGGGCTTGAGAACGGTTCGACGAAGGGGTGAGCCAGTGCATCTGGCGAGCGGGCGTGACTCTCGTGTCACGATGAAGCAAGTGGCGCAGGAGGCCGGGGTTTCTGTAACGACGGTGTCTCACGTCGTCAACGACAAGCAGGGTGTACGGATCGGCACGGAAGCCAGGCGGCGGGTCCTGGACGCGGTTGAGAGACTGGGGTATCGCCCGAACGTGCTGGCGAAGACCTTGGTCAAGGGCGGCAGCCCCTTCATCGGGCTCGTCGCCGACTCCATCGCCTCAACCCCGTTCGCCGGTCAGATTGTCCACGGCGCCCAGGAGGAGGCGTGGCGGCATGGTCATATTCTTCTCGTCGCCAACACGGAGAATAACGCGGAGGCGGAGAACCGTGCGATGTCGATGATGCTGCAGTACAACGTCCGCGGCATTCTCTATTCCCGTTGGTACCACAGAGGCGTGGTTCCTCCCGAGGCTCTGGATGAGACGGAGTCGGTCCTAGTCAATTGCTATGACGAAGCCGGTCACTTGCCGAGTGTCGTCCCGGATGAGTTTGAGGGCGGTAGGGCTGCCGCGCAGATGCTTCTGACACAGGGGCATCGTCGCATCGCCTTCATCAACACGATGATCGACTCGCCTGCGCGAATCGGCCGGCTCGCCGGCTACCGTGCCGCCCTGGAAGCTGCCGGGATCAGGGTCGACCCGGCTCTCGTGTGGGACGTACAGCCGGATCAGGAGGGCGGTTTCGATGCTGGGTCGAGGGTGCTCGCCTCTGGGGCCACCGGCGTGTGCTGTCATAACGACCGTGTCGCGATGGGCCTGTACGACGCACTGAGAGATCGGGGAGCGACGGTTCCGGATGATGTCTCGGTCGTAGGTTTTGACAATCAAGAGGTTATTGCGGCGCATCTTCATCCGCCCCTGTCTACGGTGTCACTGCCGCACTACGAGCTGGGTGCCGCGGGCGTGCGTGCGCTCCTCGGCGTCGAGGAGGTTCCCGGCCACAACCAGCTCAAGATCTCATGCCCGCCTGTCGCAAGAGCATCTGTTCTCACCATCTAGTACAGAGTCTGGTACCCGTGCGCCGGACGACGTCCCGGAGCATCAACCGATTAATCGCCTCGACTCAATGCGGTTAACCGGTTGACGTGTGAGTGTGGTTGAGGTCATGATTCTCTCGTGTCCGGCACCGGGGCCGGACCTCCCATCAGGAAGGGGAGAGGGACGATGACGACCCTTGCCGACGTTGCTGCGGCTGCCGGCGTCTCCAAGGCCGCTGCCTCCCTCGTGCTCTCCGGCAAGTCCGAGGGGCGCGTGAGCGAGCCCAAGGCGGAGCGTGTCCGCACGGCCGCCGAGGAGCTCGGCTACGTCCGTGACGCCATCGCCGGGGGTATGCGCAACGGCCGGACGCAGACGATAGGGGTCATCGGCGAGCGCGTCCTGTCCACCCCCTACGCCGTCTCGATGATCGACTCCGTCCTGTCCACCAGTCAGGACCTCGGGTGGTCGGTTCTCCTCACCGACGCAGGACGCGATGGTGTCGCCGCGGAGGAGGCCGTCCGCGAGATGGTCGCCCGGCGAGTGAACCAGGTGGTCATCGCCTCCATGTACCACCGCGTCGTCTCCGTACCCGAGCAGATCGAGGACGTCGTCGTACTCAACGGCGTTGCCGACCGTCCCGGGGTGCCCGGCGTTGTCCCCGACGAGCGCCAAGGCGCCCACGACGCCGTCGCCCACCTCATCGGTCTGGGTCACCGCCGCATCGGCTACCTTGGGCACGACGACACCGGAAGCATTGCGGTGCGCGAGCGCTCCGACTCCTACCGAGACAGCCTCCGGGAGGCCGGGATCGCAGTCGACGAGTCACTCGTCGTCGTCGGTGGGCTTGATCCGGACAGCGTCGACGCCGTCGCCGGCCGGCTCCTTGACCGGTCCGAGCGCCCCACCGCCGTCTCCTGCTACAACGACGCCCTCGCCGCTGGTGTCTTCCGACAGGCGGCGCGCCTGGGGATCTCCATCCCCACGGACCTCTCCGTCATCGGCTTCGACGACCTCGCCCTCATCTCCACGAACCTCGATCCCCGACTGACCACAATGCGACTGCCGCACTGGGAGATGGCCGAGTGGCTCACCCGTGAGCTCGCCGCGGGACATGCCGCCGGGCTGCCGGACGTCACTCGTTTCCCTTGCCCCCTCATCCAGCGCGCCTCCACGGCGCCGCCCGCCTTCTGAGCCGCGGCTCGGGCCTGTCGCTACGAAGTCGACCCACCAGCTCTCCGCCCAATGGGTGGAGAAAGATCCCCAACCCAGCAGTCACGCTGACACACAAAGGAGTGCCATCATGATGACCACCCGTCGCTCGTTCCTCGCCGTCGGTGGAGCCGCCGCCGTCGCGGCCACGCTCGCTGCCTGCTCCTCCCAGTCCGGCAAGGGCTCCGGCTCCGCCGCCGGCGGCATCACGCTGTGGACCCACAACGGGGGCAACAAGGAGGAGCTCGACGTCGTCAACAGCGCGGTCAAGGACTTCAACGCCGCCAACCCCGACACCCAGGTCACGGTGAAGTCCTTCCCGCAGGAGTCCTATAACGACGCCATCGCCTCCGCGGCCGTCTCCGGCAACCTGCCCGACATCCTTGACCTCGACGGCCCGATCATGCCGAACTGGGCCTGGGCCGGGTACCTCTCGCCGTTGACGATTTCCCAGGATCTCCAGGACAAGGTCATCGACTCGGCCAAGGGAGTCTGGAACGACAAGCTCTACTCCGTCGGCCCTTACGACACCTCGCTGTGCTTCCTCGGCCGCAAGTCCGCCTTCGACCAGGCCGGTGTCGCCGTCCCCACGATCGACAAGCCGTGGACGAAGGACGAGTTCATGGACGCCCTCGACAAGCTCTCCAAGCTCGACGGCTTCGAGCACGCCATCGACATGTCCGTGTGGGACACCGCCGAGTGGTGGCCCTACGCCTACGCCCCCTTGCTCCAGTCCTTCGGCGGAGACCTCATCGACCGCAAGACCTACGGGACCGCCGAAGGCTTCCTCAACTCGGACAAGGCCGTCGAGTGGGGTACCTGGTTCCGCTCGTTGTTCACCTCCAACTACGCCTCGCAGACCCCGGCCAAGGACGGTCAGGACTTCCTACAGGGCAAGGTGCCACTGGTGTACACAGGAGGATGGAAGGTCCTCAAGGCCCAGGAGACGTTCGGGGCCGACGACGTCCTCATCCTCCCGCCCGTCGACTTCGGCGCGGGAGCGCACGTGGGAGGCGGCTCCTGGCAGTGGGGCGTGTCCTCCTCCTCGAAGAACGCCGCGGCTGCGAACAAGTTCATCGAGTTCCTCATGCAGGACAAGTACCTCGTCCAGTACTCGGACGCGATCGGCACTTTCCCGTCGATCGAGTCCGCCACCCCGAAGACGAAGTACTACGGCGAGGGCAAGCCGCTGGAGCCCGTCTACGAGATCGGCAAGAAGTACGCCCTCCTACGTCCCGCGACGCCCGGCTACAAGGTCATCTCCTCGATCTTCGACAAGGCCGCCCGTGACATCGTCTCCGGCTCCGATGTCAAGTCGACCCTCGACCAGGCGGTCAAGGACATCAATGCCGACATCAAGTCGAACGACGGATACAAGGCCAAGTGAGCCGAGTGGCTCACTGGGCCCCCTGATCGTACGGCCGGACAGTAGCCGTACCACCTTTCCACATCAGCATCGATCCGGCGGGGCGCGTGAGCGTCCCGCCGGGAATGGAACCGACATGGCAGCCCCCACCATCACGAGGCGTCGCGGCAGGAGCGCCGCGCTGCGCCGGGAGGCGCGGACGGCGTGGCTCATGAGCTCGCCGGCACTTGTGCTCCTCCTGCTCTTCATGGGCATCCCGATTCTGCTCACCTTCATTCTGTCCTTCACCAACACCCGCCTCATCTCGCCCAACCCGCCGCAGTTCATCGGGATCGAGAACTTCGTCCGGGCCTTCACCGACGACCCGACCTTCATCCGGTCCCTGACGAACACGGCCTTCTTCGCGCTCATCGTCGTGCCCTGCCAGTCCGGTCTCGCCCTGGCACTGGCGATCCTCGTCAACCAGAAGGTCAAGGGCGTCACGGCCTTCCGCACGATGATCTTCATGCCGGTGGTGACCTCGATGGTCGTCGTCTCCATCCTGTGGAGCTTCTTCTACCAGGACAACGGACTGTTCAACTCGATGCTCAACACCGTCACCGGGGGCGGGTGGACCGCCGTCGCGTGGCTCAGCAACCCCGGCACCGCGATGCCGGCAATCATCCTGCTGTCCATCTGGCAGGCGGTCGGCTTCCACATGATCATCTGGCTCTCCGGGCTGCAGATGATCGACCCGGTTCTCTACGAGGCCGCCGACCTCGACGGCGTCAACGGATGGCAGCGCTTCCGCTACATCACCTGGCCGGGCCTGCACTCGACAATGGTCTTCATCCTCGTCACCATCACGATCGCCGCGCTGGGCCTGTTCGTCCAGGTCGACGTCATGACCTCCGGCGGTCCCCAGGACGCCACCTCGACGATCGTCTATCACGCGGTGCGCAAGGGCTACCGCGAGCAGGACATGGGATACGGCAGCGCCATCTCGCTCATCTTCTTCGTCGCCGTCCTGCTCATCAGCCTCATCCAGCGCCGGCTCACCAGGGAGAAGGACTGACATGGCCGCTGAGACAACCGCCGCCTCGACCGCGCCCGTTGACGCACGTCATTCCGCCCATGGGGGCCCGCGCCGCCGTGGTCGTGCCGCCACCAGGAGGCGATCCAGGGCCCTGACCTATCTCGGCCTTGTCGTCGCCTCGTGCGTCGCCGTCTTCCCCCTGCTCTTCATGGTCTTCTCCTCCTTCAAGGACGATCAGCAGATCTTCGCCGACCTCGGCTCCCTCAAGGCGTTCCTGCCGACCGGGCACCTGTCACTGAACAACTACTCCGGCGTCTTCGAGCGAGTTCCTGCGGCGCGGTTCATCACGAACTCGCTCGTTGTCACGGTTGCGATCGTCGTGCTCGGTCTCATCGTCAACTCGATGATCGGATTCGCGATCTCCCGCATGCGCTGGAAGGGCAAGAGCATCGTGCTCTCACTCGTCCTGGCCACCCTGATGGTTCCCTTCGAGACCATCGCCGTGCCGCTCGTGTACTGGGTCGCCAAGCTGCCCTCGGTGCAGTGGGTGGTCGACGGGTTCCTCGTCAAGCAGGGGATGCTCAACACCTACCAGGTGCAGATCCTGCCCTTCATCGCCAACGCCCTGTCCATCTTCCTGTTCGCTCAGCACTTCGGTGACATCCCGAAGGAGATCGACGAGGCGGCCCGCGTCGATGGCGCGTCCTGGTGGACGATCTACTCACGGATCGTCGTGCCCCTGTCCGGTCCGACCTTCGCCACGGTCGCCATCATCACGATGCTGCCGGCGTGGAACTCCTACCTGTGGCCGCTCATGGTCATCCAGGAGGAGTCAATGCGGCCCGCGAGCGTGGGCATGCAGTACTTCTTCCAGCTCAACCCGGTATGGGGGCAGATCATGGCATACGGTACACTCATCACTCTGCCTGTTCTTATCATTTTCGCTCTGTTTCAGCGCTCTTTCGTGGCGTCGTTGGCAGGCACTGCCGTCAAAGGCTGAGGAAAGCATGTCTCTTCATCTTGCCGACCACTGGCTGTGGGACCACTGGATCTGTGACGACGGCGATCGCTATCACCTCTTCTTCCTGCGGGCGTCGCGCGCGTTGCACGATCCGGAGCGGCGGCACTTCCGCGCCTCCATGGGGCACGCCGTTTCCGATGATGCGCGTACGTGGCAGCTTCTGCCCGATGCTCTGGTGCATTCCGACGGGCCGGGGTTCGACGACAAGGCGATCTGGACCGGCTCCACCATCGTCAAGCCCGACGGTGCTATGCGTGTCTTCTACACCGGAATCTCTCGAGCCGAGGACGGGCTGGTTCAGCGCATCGGCTGGGCTGACTCCACTGACGGCGTGATCTTTGAACGCACGTGCAATGTTCCTCTGGAGGCGGACGCCAGATGGTACGAGAAGAGAGAAGCAGACGTCTCTGGTGCCGAGCACTGGAGAGATCCTTTTGTCTTCAGGTATGACGGGCGCTGGCACATGCTCATCACCGCCAGGGCGAAGGGGGCTGAGCACTATGGTGCCGGCGTCATCGGTCATGCCGTCTCCGATGACCTGGATCACTGGCGGATCGGGCCGCCGCTGACCAGCCCGTCGGTTTTCGGACAGCTGGAGGTTTCCCAGAGCAGAAGCGTTGACGGCCACCATCTCCTCATCTTCTCCTGCGGTGACGACATGAAGGCCGAACCCGGCCCCGGCGGGGTGTGGGTCGCCGAGGGGGAGGGGGCGCTGGGGCCTTGGGACATTGATGGCGCCAGGTACGTGTGCCCAGAGCACCTCTATGCCGGTCAGCTGCTTCAGCTGCGCGATGGGGCGTGGGTCTTCACGGGCTTCGAGAACATCGTCCATGGTGAGTTCGTCGGAGCGGCTCCGGACCTGCTGCCATGGGAGGACATCGAGCTTTTGCCGAGAGGTGGGCACTAGAGGGTTACGTCGTCGGTTGCCTGGACAACGAGCGATCGGGGTGCCAGCCCAGGACTGGGCACGTCCCTAGCTCACTGCCCTGTGCCGGGTGGCGAGGCAGGCGACAGGGCGTTTCTGTCGGGATCAGGCTGCTCAAAGCGGCCTCCACGCCAACGTCGGGCCGCGCCGGCTGCGGTCGGGAACGTACCTGTCAGTCGAGAACTGCGCCTTCCCGCAGACGACTGGGATCTGACCCCAGTCGTCTGCGGGAGAAGTACGTTCTGGATGGAAAACGCAGTCCTCGATGTGAGCGGCCGGACGTCCTGATCGACAACTAGTTAGGCGCTCCTAAGTGAGATCCGCCTTTCATCGGGTAACGTGTTCAATCCCACCCTGCGGCGCTCCGTCGTGAACTTGCCAGTGTTGAATTCGGAAAGCAAAATCTTGGTTAAACTCGTGGCACGACGGCCAGGGACGCTTCGCAGGTCGACCCTGGGGTCTGTCTGAGGGCTGTCCGGCTTGGCCGACTTGGCCGACTTGGCAAACAAGGGCATGGCCGAACCGGCCGCAACGGGGCAGACCGTGAGACGTCGTCAGCGACTAGGGGAGGAGAGCAGTCATGGCGCAGAGCGACGAGGACTCTACCCGGGCGCGCGTTCTTGACCTCATCGCTGAGAAGGGTCCGGTGTCGGCGGCGCAGCTCGCCAAGGTCCTCAGCCTGACGCCGGCCGCCGTGCGCAGGCACATCACGGCCCTTGAGGACGCTGAGCAGATCGAGGTTCACACTCCGGCCCAGACGGGTAAGCGTGGGCGCGGTCGCCCGGCCCGGCACTACGTCCTGACGTCCAAGGCCCGCACCTCCTTCGCGGAGGGCTACTCCGACCTGGCCAACCGCGCCCTGCGCTACCTGTCCCAGGTGGCCGGTGACAAGGCGGTCGACTCCTTCGCTGCGGCCAGGGGCCGTGACCTCGAGCGCCGCTACGCCGCCGTCGTCGAGGCGGCCGGCAAGGACCCCTCGGAGCGGGCCCGCGCCCTGGCGGACGCCCTGACTCTTGACGGTTACGCGGCCTCGGTGCGCGACGTCGGAGACGGGTCCTTCGCCGTCCAGCTGTGTCAGGGCAACTGCCCGGTACGCGACGTGGCCGGGGAGTTCCACGAGCTGTGCGACGCCGAGACCCAGGCCATCTCCCGGCTCGTCGGCGTCCCGGTCCAGCGTCTGGCCACCCTGGCCGGAGGCGAGCACGTCTGTACCACCCACATTCCGATCGCCATGCCCGCGCTGCGCAAGCGCGCGGTCCGGGCGGCGGCTAAGACGCGAGGCCTTGAGACCAAGCGAATGGAAGGAACCCGATGACACTGCCGACAACCGAGACCACGCGTAGCACCGACGACGAGATCATCGACTCGATGTCGACGAGCTACGACTTCGGATGGCATGACTCCGACGAGGCCGGTGAGAAGGCCAAACGAGGCCTTGATGAGCAGGTGGTCCGCGAGATCTCCTCCATCAAGGGCGAGCCGGAGTGGATGCTGGCCAAGCGTCTCAAGGCCTACTCCACCTTCGAGCGCAAACCCATGCCCACCTGGGGCGTGGACCTCTCCCAGCTCGACATGGATGCCGTCAAGTACTACGTGCGCTCCACGGACCGGCCGGCCAACTCCTGGGACGACCTTCCCGAGGACATCAAGAACACCTACGACCGCATCGGCATCCCCGAGGCCGAGCGCGAGCGCCTGGTGGCGGGCGTGGCCGCCCAGTACGAGTCGGAGGTCGTCTACCACCAGATCCGCGGCGACCTGGAGGAGCAGGGCGTCATCTTCGTGGACACCGACACCGCCGTGCGCGAGTACCCCGAGCTCGTCAAGGAGTACTTCGGGACCGTGGTGCCCGCCGGCGACAACAAGTTCGCCGCCCTCAACACGGCCGTGTGGTCCGGGGGCTCCTTCATCTACGTCCCCAAGGGCGTCCACGTCGAGATCCCGCTCCAGGCCTACTTCCGCATCAACACGGAGAACATGGGCCAGTTCGAGCGCACGCTCATCATCGCCGACGAGGACTCCTACGTCCACTACGTCGAGGGCTGCACCGCCCCCATCTACTCCACCGACTCCCTGCACTCGGCGATCGTGGAGATCGTGGTCAAGAAGAACGCCCGCGTGCGCTACACGACCATCCAGAACTGGTCCAACAACGTCTACAACCTGGTGACCCAGCGCGCTACCTGCGAGGAGGGCGCCACCATGGAGTGGATCGACGGCAACATCGGTTCCAAGCGGAACATGAAGTACCCGGCCGTCTTCCTCATGGGCCCCCACGCCCGCGGCGAGGCCCTGTCCATCGCCTTCGCCGGCGCGGACCAGCACCAGGACACCGGCGCCAAGATGGTCCACATGGCGCCCCACACCTCCAGCCACATCGTCTCCAAGTCGATCGCCCGCCACGGTGGCCGCAGCGCCTACCGCGGACTGGTGCGGATCATGAAGAACGCTCGGCACTCCAAGTCCAACGTGCTGTGCGACGCGCTCCTGGTCGATGAGATCTCCCGCTCGGACACCTACCCCTACGTCGACGTGCGCACCGACGACGTCGAGATGGGCCACGAGGCCACCGTCTCCAAGGTGAGCGCCGACCAGCTCTTCTACCTCATGCAGCGCGGGCTGACCGAGACCGAGGCCATGGCCACGATCGTGCGCGGCTTCGTCGAGCCCATCGCCCGGGAGCTGCCCATGGAGTACGCCCTCGAGCTCAACCGGCTCATCGAGCTGCAGATGGAGAACTCGGTGGGCTGACCCACCGCAGCGGATCCTCCCTCGTCAGCCCACTCAGCCTTCGACCCACACCTCATCACACCGGCCTGCTGCCGGCCAAGGAGCACCTCCACATGCCTGAACTCTCCACCGACCACTCGAGCGCCACGCTCGACGGCGCCCACTCCCACGGCGGTCCGCGCTACGTCTCCTCTCGCGCCGACCGCCCCACCTCCTTCGACCCCGCTGACATCCCGGTGCCGCGCGGCCGCGAGGAGGAGTGGCGCTTCACGCCGATGAAGCGCTTCGCCCCGCTGTTCGATCTCGACGTCATCCGCGCGGCCACCGCCGGCCAGAGCGATGCCGGCGCCGTCCGTATCGAGGCGGACCTGCCCGACGGCGCGAGCCTTGAGACCGTCGCGCGCAGCGACGCCCGCATCGGCACCGTGGGCGCCCCGGTCGACCGCACCGGCATCACCGCCTGGAACGGCACCGAGACCGCCACCGTGCTCACCCTGGAGCCCGGCGCCCAGCTGGAGCGGGCAGCCCGGCTGAACATCGTCGGCCAGGACGCGCAGCTCGCCCGCCCCACCGCCCAGCACATCCTCGTCGCCGCCGAAGCCGGTTCCAAGGGAACCGTCGTCCTGGACCACACCGGCACCGCCGCCCTGACCCAGGGCGTCGAGGTGACGGTCGCCGACGGCGCCGAGCTCACCCTGGTGACCGTCCAGGGCTGGCAGGACGAGGCCGTCCACGCCTCCAACCACCGGGTCAAGGTCTGCGGCCGCGGCATCCTCAAGCACGTCGTCGTCAGCCTCGGCGGAGACGTGCGCATCTGCCCCGACCTGGGCTTCTCCGGCGAGGGCGGCCACATCGACGCCTACGGCGTCTACTTCACCGATGCCGGCCAGCACCAGGAGCACCGCCCCTACGTGGCCCACACCGAGCCCCACTGCTACTCGCGCGTCACCTACAAGGGCGCCCTCCAGGGCGAGGGCGCGCACGCGGTGTGGGTGGGGGACTGCCTCATCGGCCAGGCCGCCCGCGGCACGGACACCTACGAGCTCAACCGCAACCTGGTCCTCACCGAGGGGGCCAAGGCCGACTCCGTGCCGAACCTGGAGATCGAGAACGGCAACATCGAGGGAGCCGGACACGCCAGCGCCACCGGCCGCTTCGACGACCAGCAGCTGTTCTACCTGCGTGCCCGCGGCATCCCCGAGACCGAGGCCCGCCGCCTCGTCGTCCTGGGCTTCTTCAACGAGATCGTCGCCGAGATCGGTGTCGATGAGGTCGAGGAGCGCCTCATGGCCGCCATCGAGAAGGAGCTTGAGCTCACCGGACTCATCGCCGCCCGCACCGACCAGGACCCCGCCGCCCAGCCGGCAGCCGAGTGACAGGCCGGACCCGCACGACGGTCCGCCACCCGCAACCAGACCACAACCCAGTTGAAAGAAACGTCGCATGAGCACTCTGCAGATCAAGAACCTCCACGTCCAGGTCGCCACCAACGACGGCCCCAAGCCCATCCTCAAGGGCGTGGACCTGACCATCAACTCCAACCAGGTCCACGCCATCATGGGTCCCAACGGCTCGGGCAAGTCCACCCTGGCCTACTCCATCGCCGGGCACCCCGACTACGAGGTCACCGACGGTGAGGTCCTCCTCGACGGCGTCGACCTGCTGGAGATGAGCGTGGACGAGCGCGCCCGCGCCGGCCTCTTCCTGGCCATGCAGTACCCCGTCGAGGTCCCCGGCGTCACCGTGGCCAACTTCCTGCGCACAGCCAAGACCGCCATCGACGGCCAGGCCCCCAAGGTGCGCCAGTGGGTCGGCGAGGTCAACCAGGCCATGAAGAACCTGCGGATGGACCCCGCCTTCTCCCAGCGCGACGTCAACGCCGGCTTCTCCGGTGGTGAGAAGAAGCGCTTCGAGATCCTCCAGATGGAGCTGCTCCGGCCCCGCTTCGCCGTCCTGGACGAGACCGACTCCGGCCTGGACGTCGACGCCCTGCGCATCGTCTCCGAGGGCGTCAACCGCCTCCATGACGAGTCCGACGCCGGCTTCCTCCTCATCACCCACTACACGCGCATCCTGCGCTACATCAAGCCCGACTACGTCCACGTCTTTGTCGACGGGCGCGTGGTTGAGTCCGGTGGCCCCGACCTGGCCGACCGCCTGGAGGAAGAGGGCTACGACCGCTACCTCGCCTGACAGCCCTCACCGTGCCAGGGCCGACGACGGCGCAGCGCGCATCCAGGCGTCGTCGCCGGCCCCGGCACTAAGGAAGGGGAACTAAGGTTCCTCGTGACCTCAGCCCCCCGCCGTCGGCAACCATGCCCGGAACCGCTCGCACCGAATCGGAAAGGCACGTCATGACCCAGTCCACGGCCCCGCTCACCGGGGCGCCTTCGACCGGCGCGCTCAACGCGGAGGAGGTCGCCGCGATCCGCGCCGACTTCCCCTACCTGGGCCGGCCCGCCCGCAACGGCGAGGTGCTGGCCTACCTGGACTGGGCGGCCACGAGTCAGAAGCCCGCCGGCGTCATCACCACGGAGGCCGACTTCTACCGCACCTCCAACGGTGCGGCAGGGCGCTCGACCTACCAGCTCGCCGACGAGGCCACCGCCACCTTCGAGGACGCCCGCGACACCGTCGCCGCCTTCGTCGGAGCGCGTGGCAGTGAGCTCGTCTTCACCAAGAACGCCACCGAGGCCATCAACCTCGTGGCCCTGGCCATCGGGCACGCCAGCCTGGGCCGGTCGGCCGCCCGCGGTGGCGGCCCCTCCGCGGCCGACGACCCGGCGCGGCGCCTCATCATCGGACAGGGTGACGAGGTCGTCGTCACCCGCGCTGAGCACCACGCCAACCTCGTGCCATGGCAGGAGCTGTGCGCCCGCACCGGCGCCACCCTGCGCTGGCTGGACCTGACCGAGGACGGGCGCATCGATGCCGCCACCCTGGACGTCATCACCGAGCGCACCCGAGTCCTGGCCCTGACCCACGCCTCCAACGTCACCGGCGCCATCAGCCCGCTCGACCTCATCCTCCCGCGCGCCCAGCAGGCCGGTGCGCTCGTCGTCCTGGACACCTGCCAGTCCGCCGCCCACCTGCCGCTGGACTTCAGCGCTCTGAAGACCGCCGGCGTGGACGCCATGGTGCTCTCCAGCCACAAGATGCTCGGCCCCACCGGCATCGGCGCGCTCGTGGCCACCGAGGAGCTCCTGGCCGCCATGCCGCCAGTACTCACCGGCGGCTCCATGATCGAGATCGTCACCATGGAGTCGTCGACCTTCATGAGCGGCCCGCCCCGTTTCGAGGCCGGCAGCCAGCCGCTGGCGCAGGCCGCGGGATGGAGCACCGCCGTGGAGTACCTGGCCCGGATCGGCCTGGACCGGCTCCACGCCACCGAGCAGGCCCTGACCCAGCAGGTGCTCGAGGGCCTGACCCAGGCGCCTGGACTGCGCCTGGTCGGCCCGACCGACACGACCGACCGCCTGGGCGTGGTCGCCTTCTCCATCGAGGGAGTCCACCCTCACGACGTCGGCCAGGTCCTCGACGCCGCCGGCGTCGCCGTGCGCACCGGCCACCACTGCGCCCAGCCCATCCACCAGCACTTCGGCATCCACGCCTCCTCGCGCCTGTCCTTCGGGGCCTGCTCCACTCCCGAGGAGGTGGACCGCTTCCTGTCCGCCATCGCCGACGTCCGACGCTACTTCCAGAGGTGAGCATGAACGAACTCGACCAGCTCTACCAGCAAGTCATCCTTGACCACTCCCGTGAGCGCCACGGCTCCGGCGCCCTCGATGCTCCGGACGCCACCAGCCACCAGGTCAACCCCACCTGCGGTGACGACGTGACCCTGGGGGTGCGCGTCAAGGACGGCAAGATCGAGGCCATCGGCTGGGAGGGTGACGGGGGCTCCATCTCCCAGGCCTCCATCTCCGTCATGCACGACCTCGTCAACGGCGTCGACCTGGCCACCGTGGCCCGCCTCGAGGCGGACTTCGATACCCTCATGCACTCGCGCGGCAAGGGCGTCGACGACGCCGTCCTGGACGACCTGGAGGACGGGGCCGCCTTCGAGGGCGTCTCGAAGTACCCCAACCGCGTCAAGTGCGCCCTGCTGGGATGGATGGCCCTCAAGGACGCCCTGGCCAAGTCCGGCGTCGCCCTGCCCGCCGTTGAGCCGAACGGCGCCGAGTAGCCCAACTGTCCTGACACCACTGTCCGACCTGCGAGGAAGAAGGAAGAAGCCATGAGTGACAACCCCAGTGGGATGCCGGCAGCCGCCGACAACCCCATGGCCGCCCAGCAGCCGCCGACCCCCGTCGCCAGCACCGAGGGCGTCGACGTCGCCGCCGTCGAGGAGGCCCTGCGCGACGTCATCGACCCCGAGCTCGGGATCAACGTCGTCGACCTCGGGCTGCTCTACGGGGTGTCGATCGAGCCCGACGGCACCGTCGTGCTCGACATGACCCTGACCACCGCCGCCTGCCCGCTCACCGACGTCATCGAGGAGCAGGCCCAGCAGGCCCTGTCCCTCATCGCCGACAAGGTCCGCATCCAGTGGGTCTGGCTGCCGCCGTGGGGGCCGGACAAGATCACCCCTGAGGGCCGCGAGCAGCTGCGCGCCCTGGGCTTCAACGTCTGAGGCCCCGTCGGGGCCGCCGTCAGGTCAGGTCCTCCTCGACACCGAGGATCGCCTCACGCAGGACACGCGCGTGGCAGTGGACGTGGTCGTGGCCGGCGAACAGGAGCGTCACGCGCCCTGTGAGGGCCTCGTGACGCAGGTGCTCGACGGCGGCGACCGCCTCGGGCCTCTCGGTGAGCTCGGCCCGGTAGGCCTCGACGAACTGGGGCCAGGGCAGGTCCCCGCTGTGGAAGGCCCGCCGCAGCTCAGTGGTGGGGGTGGCGTCCTTGGCCCACTCATCGAGAGCGGCACGCTCCTTGGACACGCCACGGGGCCAGAGCCGGTCCACCAGGACCCGTGCTCCGTCCTCGGCGCTGGGCTCCTCACGGATGCCTTTGAGAACCACGTTGTCAGATGAAGGAAGGCGTTGACTCATACCAGCGACGCTACTCGCCTCAGCTGCTGGTGCGGTCCCATCGGCTCGCAGTGAACCGGGCGTGCGAGCGGCGCTCACTTAGCTGGGGTGCCATCGGTCGATCGCGGTGAGGAACTCCCGTTCCAAGGCCCGGGTGAGCCGCGCATCGGGGTACCCCGTGGCTCCGATGAGGCTGAAGAGCCCCCGGACCGCATCGGTGTCGACGCTGCTGGCAAGGGCTGCAAGGCGCTCAGGCGGCAGCCGGGCCTCCATCCGGGAGACCATGACCTGGGCGCGCTGCTCGATCTGCGCCTCTGACATCTCGGTCGGCTCCTGGGAGTAAAGGGCCAGTGACTCGGCGTCGTAGTCAGGATCCGGGTCCACGAAGAGGAACTCCGCCTCCGGCGGCATCCGGCCGCGATAGCAGGCCAGGTCGGTCAGGTCCCGCTCCTTGCGCACGGCGCAGCGGGTGGCCTCATCGGCAGCCGCCTGCTCCAGCCGGTCGAAGAAGGCCGCCATACGCGGGGACATCGGTGAGACCGTCGAACCGGCTTTGGCTCGCTCCAGCAGGCCGGTGAGCATGTCCCTCTGCCTGGCGACCTCGGCCAGGTGATCCTCCACGGCGGCCAGTGCCCCGGCCAGGTCCTCGACCACGGAGCCGGCCGCCGCGCGTGCTTCAACCGTTCCGGCCGCGGGCACATCGTCGGGTTGCTCGACGCCGGTGGCCTCGGACTCGTCGAGGACGCGCCTGATGGTCTCCAGGGACACACCGGCCTGGACCAGCCAGCGGATCCGGGAGAGCCGGGCGACGTGGCTCAGGTCGTAGTCGCGCCAGCCGCCACGTTCGTCAGGGACTGGAAGCAGCCCCAGCGAGTGGTAGTAGCGCACCGTGCGCACGGTCGTCCCGGTCAGCTCGGCGATCTCGGCAACGCGCATGGGGACAGTCTCACACGGCACCCGGATCCTGAGCCGTTCGGATCCACGTAGTGGGGCCGGATCATGGGGAGTGCGATCCGTTTGCCGGGACATGCCCGCGTTGCTACTGTGCCCGCGTGATGACAGGCGGATCAGGTACCGACGGCGGCAGCGGCGCCCCGTCTTGCTCTCCGCAGGCGGGAGGGTCCTGGTGAACGGCACGCGAGGTAACCTGCAGGTCGGCGACCTGCTCCAGGGCACTGCAGGCGCCCTGTCAGTCACGGGCTGCCTGCTCTTCAAGGAATGGGACTCCCAGGACCACTGCTTCTACTACTGGGAGGAGTGGCAGCTCATCGGGGCCAGCAACGCCGACACCTGGGTCGAGATCGACCACGATCCCGGCGAGGTCCTCTTCTACGAACCCGTTCGTCTCCAGGAGACGATCGAGCCGTGGGCCCTGACCGTCGGCCAGACGATGCCGCTGACGATCAATGGCGTCCTGCACCGGGGCATGGTTGAGGAGGTGACCACCGGAACGCTCGAGAACGTCATCGGTTCCCCAGTGTGCCCACTCAACATCGGCGAGACCATGACCTACGCAGAGGTGCGGTTGACGGACCCGGCCGGCGTGACCAGCAGGCTGACCATCGACAGCCACCGTTTCCGTGACCTCCTGGCATACCGCAAGACCTCCTTGTCCACTGCGCAGCAGAAGCAGCTCTTCGGGCGGGTCCTGTACAACCGCCGATCTGCCCCTGGAAGAACCGGCCGGAACATCGGATGCGCCGTCGTCGCCGCCTTCGTCAGTATCGTGCTCGTCGGCGGACTGTTCTCCGCCTGCTCCAACCCCAGCCGCTCCAGTGGCGACGCCGATCCCACCAGCACCTCGCACTCGGGCTCCTCACGGAGCTATCGTCACCGCCCGGTCTACGGTGGCGGCGGAGGTGGAGTCGGCAAGTAGGTCGCCCCATCGGTGACGGGCTTCCCGCCATGTGTTGTCGACGGCGGGGGAGTGAGGATGGGGACCTCAGCCCGTTTGTCGGCTGCCTGCCTCGTTGCTACCGTGCTCGCGTGAGTGCGGTGAGCCTGTGTTCCGTCAGCTACAAGATCAGTGGCGCTGAGCCGTATGCGCTCAACGACCTGTCCACCATGGAGTCGATTCTCCTGACCGCCGCCCGGACGGCGGGACTGACTGCCGTATCCAGCGCTCACCACCGCTTCGAGCCCCAGGGACTGAGCGCCGTCATCATTCTGTCCGAGTCTCATATCGCCGCCCACACCTGGCCCGAGTCCGGAACCGGCTACGTGACGCTCACCAGCTGTTGCACACTGACCCCCGCCCAGATCGAGGCCGTGGGAGAGCTGGTGCGCAAGCGCCTGCGGGCCCAGCAGGTGACCAGCTCGGAGATCACGCTGTGAGTGTCAGAGGCGATCTGAGAGTCGGTGAGACGCTTCGCGGTTCCCTGAGGAAGAAGCGCCGCTCCTACACCGTCATGGGACGAGTTGTCCTCAAACGACGGGATCAGGGAAGCCGGCGCTTCGTCAAGCGGGAGCAGTGGCGCCTGATCGACGACGAGGGTCAAGAGCTCTGGCTGGAGATCCGTCGAGACACCAACAAGGTTGTTCTTCACGAGCCGGTTCCTGTTAAGCCGACGATTGACCCGCTCACCCTCGAGGTCGGTTGGACCCGGAAGCTGAGAGTCCGTGGCCGGCCGTGCACCGTCGAGGTCACGAATGTGCGCCGTGCTGAGATCGACCACGAGACCGGGGCTGTGAATCATCCCAATGGGGCTCTTACCACGACGACGTGTGCCGAGCTCCGCGTGGTGGATGCGCACGGCTCGATCTCCACCATGGTGGTCGATGCACACCGCCTCCACACCCGAGAGATCTATAGCGAAACAGGTCTGTCCTCCTCGCAGCAGTACAAGGTCTTCGGTAGGCCAGTGTCCCGACCGTGGTGGATACCCAGTTTCGTGCGAAGGCTCTGGCGGTGGTTCCCCGCGGCGATCTCCGGGACGAGCGGAAGCGAGTGGGCCCCCGTGTTCTGGATCGTCCTGATGTTCGTTGCGCTGGTGCTTGCCGAGCTGATTGATGACGATGGGGGCTTCATCCCCTCAGGAGGCGGCGTCTCCTTCCGAAACCGCTCGGTCTACGGCGGCGGGGGCGGCGGCGTCGGAAAATAACCTGGAGCCCACTCACCCAACCCCTCGACAGTCACACACGAAGGAGAAGACATGTCGCTCATGACCATCGCTGGCCACTCATCGGTCGACCTCAACTGGCAGTCACTGCTGAGCACCATCGTCTACGCGGTACTCGGAGTGGTCCTGCTCATGGTGTTCGCGCTGCTCGTCAACCGCATCTTCCGCCTCGACCTCAGACGCGAGCTCATCGAGGACCAGAACATCGGCCTGGGGGTCGCCTTCGCCGGCACGGCGCTGGCCATCGCGATCATCATCGCGGCCACCATCCTGAGCTGAGCGGCGAACCATGACCCACGGCCGAATCGGGCGACGGGAGAACGTCGCCCTGTTCACTGCGGCCCTGCTTGCCGCGATCGGCGGACTCATCTATGAGCTCATCCTGGGCACGGCCGCCTCCTACCTCCTGGGCGACTCCGTCCTCAGTTTCAGCCTGGCCACCGGCATCACCCTGTTCGGCATGGGCATCGGCTCGCTGCTGGTCAACCGCTTCCACACCGCACCGGAGGTCGTCTTCGGTGTCAGCGAGGTACTGCTGGGCCTCATCGGCGGCAACTCCGTCCTCCTGCTGTACCTGGCCTTCGGGCGCACCCGACTGCACTGGGTCGTCTTCGGCGGCATCAGCCTGACCATCGGCATCCTCATCGGCCTGGAGATCCCGCTGCTGGTGCGGACCTTCGCCGCCTTTGGGCGCCGCTCGACCAGTGAGCTGCTCGGCAAGGTCATGGCCATCGACTACTTCGGCTCGCTGGTGGCCTCCCTGGTCTTCCCCCTGGTGCTCCTCCCACAGCTCGGGCTCATGCGCGGGGCCTACCTGGTCGGGGCTCTCAACGTGCTGGTCGCACTGCTCGTCCTGCTCCAGGTGCGCACACCTCGCAAGATCCTGTGGGCGGCCACTGCTGCCGTCGTGGCACTTGTCGGCATGTTCGCAGCCGCCAACCGCATCGAGCGCAGCGTGGAGGCGCTGACCTACAACGATCCGATCGTCTACTACCAGCAGACCGCCTACCAGAAGGTCGTCCTCACCAAGTACCAGGACGACCTGCGCCTGTACCTCAACGGCCAACTCCAGTTCTCCAGCCTGGACGAGGCCAGGTACCACGAGACCCTGTCGGCCAGTGCCATGACCTCGGTGAAGGATCCCGCCCATGTCCTCGTCCTCGGCGGCGGCGACGGTCTGCTGACCCGGGAGATCCTGCGCTACCCCAGCGTCACGGACATCACCGTCGTGGACATCGACCCCGATGTCACCGAGCTGGCGCGGAGCAACCGCCTGCTCAAGGACCTCAACCACGCCTCCCTGTCCGACCCCAGGGTCAAGGTCGTCAACGACGACGCCTTCACCTACGTCCAGGACTCCAAGGCGACCTACGACGTCGTTCTCATTGACCTGGTCGACCCCTCCAACGAGAAGCTCGCCAAGCTCTACTCCACCGAGTTCTACCGGAGCATCGAGGCGCGCCTGGCACCCGAGGGCGTCATGGTCACCCAGGCCACCTCCACCTTCTTCTCGCCCCACGCCTTCTCCACAGTGGCCAGCACCGTTGCAGCCGCTCAGCCGGATCGACAGATCCTGCCCTTCTCCACCAACATCCCCTCCTTCGGGGAGTGGGGCTTCATCCTGTCCACCAAGACGCCGCAGAACCTCATCAGCCAGCCGCTGCCAAAAGGCCTGACCTACCAGGACCGGCAGACCCTGAAGTTCATCATGCGAACCAAACCGGCCCGTACCGAGGCCATGGAGCCCTCCACCCTCCTGCATCCGCGGATCGTCGAGGTCTACAACCAAGACATGCGGCAGTGGCGCTACTACTGAACCATTCAGGTATTCGTCCGTGCAGGTGTCGCGGAGAGACCCGCCGCTATCTGCTGCCCACCGAGACCGCGAGCTCACGTCCCCAGCTGCGGGCGTCGCTCTCCTGGCCGGCGGCCAGCGGGCCCTTGCTCGCCGCGACCACGAAGCTCCTGACCAACGCCGTGCGCCGCCCCTGTTGACGCTGCAGCGCCTTGGCGATCGCCTTGGCCGCTGAACCGCTGAGCCAGCCCTTGGAGATGACCGTGTCGAAGGCGACGACATCGGTGGAGACCGGGACCGTGGCAGTCTTCAGCCACTCGCCGACCCCCGGGGAGACCTTGCCCGGTCCCGCCTGCGCACGTGCCTTGGCCCGCGTGGCCGCCGTCGGCAGGCCCCAGTTGTGAGTGGGAGCTCCCAGGACGAGCAGATCGAGGTCTGCGGGCAGGCCGCTTGGAGCCTCATCGACGTCGTCGACCTGGGCCTCGGCGCCGCCCTCAATCAGTCCGGCGGCAACGGCCTCGGCGACGGCCCGGGTATTGCCGAAGCAGGACTCGACAATGATGAGCGCCCTCCCGGTCATGGTGTCCTCCTGAAGTCTCGTACCGGCGATGTCGCTGGTGACGGGGGTGTCATGAGCCCAGTGTCGGGTGTGACGCCACGTCACACGCAAACGGGGCTCGCCGCGCAGAAGGCGGCGGGCCCCATCAGGCCGAGAGGATCGGCGGGGAGGCAGGACGAGCCAGGGCGACGAGCGGCGTCGCCGCGGCTCGTCTCAGAGCTGGGAGGCGTCAACGGCGAAGGTGTTGCAGGCCTGCATCGAACCGGAGTTCATTCCTGTGGTGAACCAGCGCACGCGCTGCTCGGAGGAGCCGTGGGTCCACGTGTCGGAGTCGACGTGCCCCCTGGCCCGCTCCTGGATGTGGTCGTCGCCCACGGCCTCGGCCGCGCCCAGCGCACCCTTGATCTCCTCACTACTGGGGCGGTTGAGGAAGGGCTTGCCGGTGTCCGGGTCCGGGGTGGAGGAGGCGTGGTTGACCCAGATCCCCGCGTAGCAGTCCGCCTGGAGCTCCAGACGCACCGAGTCGGAGGTCGCACCGCTGCCCGAACGGTCGGCCTTGGCCATCTGCCCGGTCAGGTGCTGGATATGGTGGCCGAACTCATGGGCCACGATGTACTCCTCCGCCAAGGGCGTGTCAGTGGCCCCCAGGGAGCGCTCCATCTCGGAGAAGAAGCTCATGTCCAGGTAGACCGTCCGGTCCCCTGAGCAGTAGAAGGGACCCACCGCCGAGGATGCGTTGCCGCAGGCCGAGGAGATCTGGGTGCCGTCCCACAGGACGAACTCGGGCTTGGCGTACCTGAGCCCCGCCTGGGCGGGCAGCTGCTCGGTCCACACCGCGTCAAGGGACTCGGCGGTGGCCACCATACGGCACTGGGTGTACTTGTTGGCGCTGTCCCCGCTGGTGCACACGGAGGTGTCGATCGATGAGGCCGTCGACGTCGTCGTCCCAGTCTGCTGCTGCGTCCCCAGCATGGAGGTCAGGTCCACTCCCGTGAGCTGGGAGATGAGGACGACGGCGATGACGGTCAGGATCGATCCGCCGCCGATCATGGCGCCCCGGCCTGCGCCGGAACGGGTCTGGACCCGGTTGGGGTCGAGCTGGATATCGCGGTTGAAGGACACTAGCCACCTCTGAGAACACGCCTGCAATGAGGCTCGGACGACGCCCACGCTACCGTGACACCGTCACCGGTGCGAAGCGGGAACACCGAGGAGAATAATGGCGGGAGCCTGCACGGGCCCTGGAAGACCCGGTCGGGGTAGCCTGATGCCGTGCTCTACGACCTGCTGTACAAGACCGTGCTCACCCGTATCGACCCCGAGCTGATCCACGACGTGTGCCTGGACGCGATCGAGGTCACCGGCAAGGTTCCCCTCGTCAGAGACGTGGTGCGCCAAATGTGGGGGCGCCGGCCGGTCTTCCCCGTTCCCTCGGCCAACCAGGGCGGTCCCTTCGCTCGTCCCGTGCCCGGCATCCTGGGACTCGCAGCGGGGATGGACAAGGAGGGGCAGGCCGTTGAGGGCCTGGACATGCTCGGCTTCGGCTTCATCGAGGTCGGCACGTTCACCGCCCGCCCCCAGGGCGGCAACGACAAGCCCCGCATGTGGCGCTACCCGCAGATGCGCGCCGTACGCAACCGCATGGGCTTCAACAACTCCGGGGCGGATGAGGCCGCCAAGCGCCTGCGGGCCCTGCGCCGCACCCCGCGAGGACGCTCCATCGTCGTCGGTGCGAACATCGGCAAGACCAAGGTAACCCCGCTTAACGAGGCGGTGGACGACTACCGCTACTCGGCCGCAGCAGTGGCCCGGTGGGTCGACTACCTCGTCGTCAACGTCTCCAGCCCCAACACCCCCGGGCTGCGCAGCCTGCAGAGCGTTGAGATGCTGCGCCCGATCCTCGAGGCGGTGCGCGAGGCCGCCGACCGCGCCGCCAGGCGGCACGTCCCGCTCCTGGTCAAGATCGCCCCCGACCTGGCTGACGAGGACATCGACGCCGTTGCGCAGCTGGTCCTGGACATGGGGCTCGACGGGGTGGTGGCCACCAACACGACCATCGACCACGACCTGGGGGAGGGCGGCCTGTCCGGCGCCCCTCTTCTTCCCCGCGCCCTGGAGGTCGTGCGCCGTCTGCGCCGCGGGCTGGGGCAGGAGCCCACGATCATCGGCGTCGGCGGCATCTCCTCCGTCATGGACGCCGAGCTCATGCTCGACGCAGGAGCGGACCTGCTTCAGGCCTACACGGCCTTCATCTACAACGGTCCCGCCTGGCCGGGGCGCATCAACCGGGCCCTGGCTACCGGCTCCGCCGCTCGAACGACTGCCTGAGCCCAGGCGACCGGGGCCGTCCCAAAGCGGACCGGAACGGATCAGGAGGGGTACTGGCCCCGCTTGACCAGGGCGGCGGGACGGCGCCAGCGCCGCAGCATGAAACAGCGCGACATGACGTAGAAGACGATCATCCCCTCGTCCTTGACCCGCTCCTGGCCGAACTTCGCGGTCAGGCGGCGGCGCAGGCGCGCCCAGCACCAGACGGCGTCGGCGATCGCCGCCAGCAGGTAGCCGTTCATCGCCAGTATTGTGTAGAAGCTGATAAGCGGGTACTGGGGCAGGAGGCGGGTGAACGTGAAGGATATGACGATCAGGATGAAGACGAGGGGCATGAAGTACTCGCCCAGACAGAAGCGCGCGTCGACGTAGTCGCGGATGTGGCGCTTGACCGGCCCCTTCTCCCGGGACGGGAGGTACTTCTCCTCACCGGTGACCATGGCCTTGTTCTGGCGCTTCCAGGCGGCTTCGCGGGCCGCTCGCGCCTCCCGCTTGGCGGCCGCACGGTCCTTGGGGACCACCGGGTGCAGGTTCTTGGCCTGCTGGTCCTTGCGCCGGGGCGTGGGGCGTCCCTTGCCGCCGGGCTTGGGGGAGGACTCGACCACGGGCTCCGGCTCAGGGGTCTGGCTGCGCTTCTTGAACAGGCTCACGGTGCCAAGACTAGCGGCAGCGGCGCGATACCCTGAAAACCATGATCACCGTTGATGCCGTGCGCACCGCCGTGCACACCTCCATGCCCGCCATCGTCTCCGACCTGACGGACCTGGTCGCGATCCCCTCGGTCTCGTCCTCCAGCTACGACCAGTCCCAGGTTCAGCGCTCCGCTGAGGCAGTGGCCGCGCTCCTGCGCGACAGCGGTCTGGATGCCGAGATCCTCTCGGTGCCCGCCCCCGACGGGACCCCCGGCCGGCCCGCCGTCCTGGCCCACAAGGCCGGCCCGGACGGCAGCCCGCACGTCCTGCTCTACTCCCATCACGACGTCCAGCCCGTCGGCGACCCGACCGGCTGGGGCCAGGCCGACCCCTTCACCGCCGAGCGGCACGGGGAGCGGATGTTCGGACGCGGAACCGCTGACGACAAGGCCGGCGTCATCACCCACGCCCACGCCCTGCGCATCCTGGCCTCCCTGGCCGACGGCGAGCTGCCCTGCTCCGTGACGGTCTTCATCGAGGGTGAGGAGGAGGTGGGCAGCCCCTCCTTCGAGAACTTCCTGACCACCCACCGCGACCGGCTGGCCTCCGACGTCATCGTCGTGGCCGACTCCTCCAACTGGAAGGTCGGCACCCCGTCCCTGACCACCACGCTGCGCGGCGTCGTCCAGGTCGACGTCCGCCTCGACATGCTCGACCACGCGCTTCACTCCGGTCAGTACGGCGGCCCCGTGCTGGACGCCGCCACCGCCATGTGTCGTCTGATCGCCTCCTGCCACGACGAGGCCGGTGACGTCGCCGTGGCCGGGCTGGTCAGCCGGTCCCAGGCCGACGCCGACTTCCCCGACTACCCGGAGGCCGACTTCCGCGCCGACGCCGGAGTCCTTGACGGTGTTGAGCTCTCCGGCACCGGTGACCTCACCGCCCGGCTGTGGACCAAGCCCTCCCTGACGCTCATCGGCATGGACGTCACGCCCCTGGACCTGGCCGGCAACGTCCTGACGCCGTCGTGCACGGCCCGGCTCTCGCTGCGCATCGCACCCGGGCAGGACCCGGCCGCGGCCCAGGAGGCCCTGGTCACCCACCTGGAGAAGCACGTGCCCTTCCGGGGCCGTCTGACCGTCACCGGCCGTGAGGCCGGGCCCGCCTTCGACGGCTCCGAGGTCACCCCCGCCTCCGAGGCCGCCCACTGGGCCCTGTCCACGGCCTGGGACACCGAGGCCGTCAACATCGGACAGGGCGGCTCCATCCCCTTCATCGCCACCCTCAAGGAGACCTTCCCCGACGCCCAGGTGCTCGTCACCGGGATCGAGGACCCCGACACCCGGGCCCACAGCGAGAACGAGTCCATGCACCTGGGCGAGCTCGAGCACATCGTGGTCGCCGAGGCCCTCCTCCTGGCCCGCCTGGGCGGCGCCATCAGCTCATGACGACCAGTGCTCGCCGAGCCCGCCACCGGAGACCGAACACATGAAGGTTCTTCTCGCCCCTGGTGGGCTGTGGCCCGAGCCCGCTGGAGTGCCTCTGGCGGGCTCGGGACCAGGTCTCGCCCCGGGCCACGTCGCCTCCTGCCTGGCGCGTGGCTGGCGGGAGGCGCGCCCCCACGACTCCCTGACCCTGCTGCCCATGGCGGACGGCGGACCAGGCTCGGCCCAGGTGATCGCCCCTGAGCAGGTCGCCTCCCGGGAGGTCATTCAGGGGCGGGGACCGCTCGGACAGGTCAGAGAGGTCGACCTGGTGCGTCTGCTTCCCAAGCCGACACCATTCGGCAACCGGCGCCGCGGCGAGGCAAGCACTTGGTTCCTGGACGCCGCTCGGCTCCTGGCGCTTCCGGCCGATCCCGATGAGGCGGCCCAGGAGGCGCTGGAGGGGAACACCTCCGGCCTGGGAGGAGTCATCGGAGCCGCCCTGAGCCGTACCGGGCCCTTGGACACACTCCTGGTGGGGTTGTCGCGCTCCGCCGTTCACGACGGGGGCCTGGGAGTCATGGACGCGCTCGGGGGCCTGCGAGTGGCCAAGGACCTGCTGTCGCGCCGTAGCCTCGGACTCGTTCTGGCCGACGACATCGCCCTGGGAGGCATGAACGGCGCCGGGGCGGCCCTGACGAGCATCACCTCCATCAGCCCTGAGCTGGCACAGGAGCTGGACCGCCGCGCCTGCTCCCGCGCGATGGAAGTCGTCAGCGCGGCCCAGGGCCTCGATCCCGGTGCCGTCGGCCCACGCAGATCCCTGCCTGTCGTCTCCGTGCTCGACGACGTCGGGCCCTCCGCCTCCGAGCACGCGTCGAACTCCGCCGGGAACGCTCGCCTGAGCGCGTCTTTCTGGGGAACCGGGGCGGGCGGGGGCAGCGCCCTGGTGCTGCGGGCCCTGGGTGCGTGGGTGCGGCCCGGTGCGCGAGCCATGGCGGAGATCCTCGCTCTGAGCGATGCCGTTCGCGGTCAGGACCTGGTCGTCGCGGCCTGGGGAGAGCTCTACGACGTTCTGGCCGACGGCGTCGTGGGCGTCGTCGGCCAGCAGGCCGCCTCGCAGGCGCTGCCGTGCATCGTGGTGTGCGGGCGCTGCGCCGTCAGCCGCGGTGAGCTGGCCGCTGCCGGCGTCACCACCGCTTACGGGCTGCAGGAGGCTCATGCCACCGAGCCCTGGGACGCGACTGACTCTCACCGGCTGGAGTCACGGCTGACGGACCTCGGCACCCGGCTGGCCCGCACGTGGTCGCGCTGACCGGACGCTTCGCGCCAGGGCGCCGCTGCGAGCGGCGGGCGGCTCAGTCGATGGGGGCCGCGGCGGTCGAGTCGCGCACGATGAGGTCGGGGGCGAAGAGCATCTCGGTGTCGGCCGGCCGCTGCCCGCTGAGCTGTGCGAGGAGCGTGGAGACGGCCGCCCGGCAGATGGACTCCACGGGCTGGCGCACCGTGGTCAGCGGCGGGTCGGTCATGGGGATGAGCGGTGAGTCGTCGTAGCCGATGACGGAGACGTCGTGAGGCACTGACCTTCCCGTCTGGCGCACCCCGTGAACCACGCCCAGGGCCATGACGTCCGAGGAGCACACGATGCCGGTGCAACCCTGCTCCAGCAGGTGAAGGGCTGCGCTGACGCCGCCCTCGTAGGTGTAGAGCGTCTCCACGATCCGCAGCGGCTCCTCGGACAGGCCCTCGCTCATGGCGTCCTCGTAGCCGGAGCGCTTGCGCTGAGCCGGCACCATGCGCATCGGCCCCATGGCCAGACCGATGCGCTGGTGCCCCAGGGCGATGAGGTGATCGACTGCCATCCGGGTCGCCCGTCGGTCATCGGTGGCGAAGCCCGGGGCCTTGATGGTCGGCGCGTTGCCGTTGACCGTCACCAGCGGCACGCCGCGCTCACGTAGGCGCTGGTAGCGGGTGACGTCGCCGGTGGTGTCCGCGTGACGGCCGGAGACGAAGATGATACCGGCGACACCGCGGTCCACGAGCATCTCGATGTACTCGTCCTCGCTGATACCGCCGGGGGTCTGGGTGCACAGCAGGGGAGTGTGCCCGGAGGGCGCCAGGAGCTGCTCGATCTGCTGGGCGAACAGCGGAAAGATCGGGTTGCTCAGCTCGGGCACGATCAGCCCCATGAGACCGCGGGAGGCCTGGTGCACCGACTCGGGACGCTCATAGCCCAGGATGTCGAGCGCAGCGAGCACCTGCCGGCGGGTCGAGTCCGCCACGTTGGACTTTCCATTGAGCACACGCGAGACAGTCGCTGTGGAGACACCCGCCTGGTCGGCGATGTTGGTGAGAGTGAGTCTCTGTGGCATGAGTGAATCCTACGAAGAACGGTCAGGATGGAGGGGCTGATTCGCGTGCACCGACACTGGATCGTCGTGTCCCTCCACTGACCATCATCGCAGGTCATGTGCCGTTCGTGGGAATCCGTGACGGCCATGTGGCGCTGACAGTCCCTGATCTTCGGCCGACGGGGGTGGGGGACGTGCGAAGGTCCCCGACCATGATCAGCCCTTGACCGCGCCCGAGATCGATCCTCCGACGATGTAGCGCTGCAAGTACTGGAACAGGGCGATCACCGGGGCCATGGTGAGGACCGCCCCGGCGGCGAAGATGCCCAGGTTGTTGGAGCGGTCGCCGGCGAGCATGCCGTAGAGCCCCACTGCGAGCGTCTTCTGAGTGTCGTCGGTCAGGATGATCGAGCCCAGGAGGAACTCGCTGATGACGCCCACGAAGGCCAGCAGGAAGGTGGTGGCGATGATCGGCTTGAGCGTGGGCAGAAGGATGATGCGGAAGACCTGCCAGTGCGTGCAGCCATCGATGATGGCCGCTTCATCGAGTTCGCGGGGAATCGTGTCGAAGGTTCCCTTGATGAGCCACACCTGCCCCAGCGCCCCGCCCATGAGCGCCAGGCTGTAGCCGGCCAGGGTGTTGAGGCCGAGGAAGGGGACTACCTGGCCGATGTCGGAGATCATCGTGTAGATGGCGATCATGGACAGGATCGCGGGGAACATCATGATCAGGAGCAGGGCCAGCAGGCCTCCACGGCGCCCGGCGAAGCGGAACCGGGAGAAGGCGTAGGCCCCCAGCAGGGACAGGAAGACCTGGGCGGTGGCCACCACGGTGCAGATGATGATCGTGTTGAGGTACCAGCGCAGGAATGGGCCCCGTACCCCGGACAGCAGGTTCTGGTAGTTGACCAGACTCACCTTGGTGGGGATCAGACCGGTGGATGCCACCGTGCCCAGGGGGTTGAGTGAGGCGGAGATGACGTAGAGGACGGGGAAGGCGCCGAAGACCAGGGCGATAACGCCGACGACGTGTCTCCAGCCGATCTCCCGGAACCAGCGTGAGAACGGCATGTGGTTCTCGACGACGGCGCTCTCCTCGGAACTCTTGGATGCGGACTGGGGCACGGACTGCGATGAGGTGCTCATGGTGATGATGTTCTTTCCGAGGTCGGCTGGTCAGTTGACGTCTTCGAGCTTCTTGGTGGCTCGGAACTGCAAGGCGGCCAGGACACCGGTGACGGCGAACAGGACCACGGAGACGGCCGAGGCGAATCCGAAGTCCGAGCCGGCACGGCCGAAGGCAATGCGATAGACCATGGAGATGAGGATGTCGGTTCCGCCTCGCGTGTACTCCCCAGCCGGGAAAGGTCCACCCTCGGTCAGCAGCTGGATGGCATTGAAGTTGTTGAAGTTGAAGGCGAAGGTGCTCACCAGCAGGGGGGCGACGGCGACCAGGAGCAGCGGGGTGATGATGCGCCATGTGGCCTGCATGCCACTGGCGCCGTCCATCTTTGCCGCCTCCTTGACGTCGCCGGAGATGGACTGCAGAGCGCCGGTGCACACGATGAACATGTAGGGGAAGCCCATCCACGTGTTGGTCAGCAGGACGGCGACCTTGGCCATGGTCGGGTCGGACAGCCACGGGATGCTGAGGTGCAGCATCCGGTTGATGAGGCCGAAGTCCTGGTTGTAGAAGTTCGACCACACGAGCAGCGAGATGAAGCCGGGGACGGCATAGGGCAGCAGGAGGAAGGAGCGGTAGAGCTTCTTACCCTTGATGCGATCATCATTGAGGGTCAGCGCCAGGAAGAAGCCGAGGCCGAAGGTGAGAAGCACCGATCCCAGGGCGAAGATGATGGTCCACGCGAAGGCCTTGAGGAACTGGGAGGCCAGGTTGCCCTCAGTGAAGAGCCGCGAGTAGTTGGCCAGTCCCACGTTCTGTTTCCAGGACTGGGCCAGGCTCTCGCCCTTGGCGTTGACGAAGTGCTCAGACAGTCCCACCTTCTTGATCGAGTAGACGTCCCCGGTGACGGTGTTGGTGATGGTGTCGGAGGACTCGTTGTAGACCATCCGTTTGGTTCCCTCGAACGCGGTCCTGACGCCCTGAACCTTGACCGTGGTCTTGTCCGTGAAGGGAACCGACATGGTGCTGATGTCCTCGTAGGCGGTGTTGATCTGCCTGGGGGACAGGATCGTGTACCCCTCCGCCTTGGTCACCACGCCGTTGTCAACGGTCACGGTGCTGGCATCGACCTTCTCCAGCTTCTTCCCGTCACTCCCTCGCAGCACTTCCTTGGTCTGCGGATTGACAAGGAACAGTGAGAAGGGCCCTTTGTTGACGTCGCCGTCGGTCGCAACCGACAAGCCATAGGTGGGGGAGTTCTCCGTGCGGACCATGGAGTTGTTGGTGATGGAGGTGATGGCCTCCTCCTTGGTTCCGCGGTACCCGTCTCCGAAATTGGTGAAGGAGGTCTGAATGGTCAGCAAGATGGGGATGATGAGGAAGACGGTGAGGAAGAACGTCCCGGGGAAGAGGTACTTGGCGGGTATGAATCTCCTGGTCGAGTACAGCAGGAACATGGCCCCTGTGGCGATGACGACGACTGCCAGCCACAACCACATCCGGTAGGCGATAAGAAGCGGGACGAGGTAGATCGCTGCGACCAGCGTGAGGGAGAGCACCATAATGCGACCGACAAGACCTCTGATGGTCGTGGTCTTCTCCCTCGGGGTGGTGGATGCGGACGTCATTATCTGCGGGTCCTTTCCAGAAGTGGGAAAGCAGGATGAGGAATAACCGGGTGTGTGGAGAAGCGTTCCGCCTCGGGGCAGGCGATGGGTTATGAACCGTTGATCGACGTCTGGATGGTCTTGCCGACCCCTGTCATGGTGCTCGCAGGGTCGGCGCCTGCGACGATGTTGGCCTGAGCGCGTCCAAAGGGTTCCCACACTGAGGACATGGCGGGGATCGCGGGCATGGGCTCCGCCTTGGCGGAGAGATCCGCGAAGGTGACCATGTCGGGTTGCTCCGTCTTGAGCTTGTCCGCGAGGTCCTTTTGGGCCGGAGGCAGCTCGTTGGAGGGGAACATCGCCGCCGCGAAAGTCATGTCCTTGGCCGCGTCGGCCACGAAGGTCTCGGCGAAGGCCTTGTTCTTTCCGTTGGAGGCCACATAGAAGCAGTTGACTCCCACGAAAGGGCGGGCCTGGCTGTCCTTGATATCTTTGAATCCTGGAATCCGAGTGAGCTGGTAGTCGATGCCGGCCTTCTTGATGTCCGCCAGAGCCCATGGCCCCGAGATGAGGTAGGGGGCCTTGCCGTCTGTGAACAAGGAAATGTGGTTGGCGGCTGTGACTGACTTTCTGAGGACTCCCTGCTGGCCGAGCTGGCGGATCTTTTCCGCGGCCTTGATGGATCCCTCCTTGCCGATACCGAGGTCCTCGGGATTGTAGGAGCCGTCCTGGTTCTTACCGAACAGGTAGCCGCCGGCGGCGGTATAGATCGGCTCCATGTTGTAGGCGTCGCCCTTCTCGTCAATGGCCTGAGACAGGATGAGCTCGGTTCCGGCCGCCTTGCCCGCCTCGATCATCTCCTCAATGCTGGCCGGCTGGGTCACTGAGGTCAGTGCCTTGTTGACGAATAGGCCCAGGCACTCGACGGCGTAGGGCGTTGCGTAGATCTGGCCGTCGTAGGTGACGGCCTTGAGCGCGATGTCGGAGTAGTTGGACTCGGCCTCGGGGCTCAGGACGACCGGCCGGATCGCGCTGTTCTGCACCAGGTTGCCGATCCAGTCGTGTGCACCGACGACGACATCGGGGCCGTTACCGGCCTGGTTGGCGGTGACGAAGTTGGGCTGCAAGTCATTGAAGGTTATTCAGGGGGTGGTGGTGTAGGTGTAG
>NZ_KV810936.1:0-7288 GCF_001812965.1 Actinomyces sp. HMSC075C01 | reverse complement strand
CGGGGGTTCTTCTTGTTGATGACGTAGGTGTGGCCGCGGCGTCGGACCACCTTGGACCCCGGCTGCTTGGCCAGGGACCGGATCGAGGCACGAACCTTCATGTCGGCTCCTTTCCTTCTTCGTGTCCAGTGATGGCGGCGCGAGAGCAGGGATGAGGGGCGGTGGCGCCGATGAGCTTGACCCCGCGCGCGTGCGGTGGTACGGCTTGGCGCCCTTGAAGGACGGCAGGAAGGAGTGGTGGATGTTGATGACGCCCCCGTGCAGCTTCTCGCACAGGGACTCCGAGAGGATCTGCATGTAGCGCGCGAGCACGACGAGCTCCACGCCGAGCTCGTCCACGAGCCCCAGCAGCTCGGCCTCCGCCTCCGCCTTGGTGTTCTTGGTGACGGGGATGCAGTGGAAGGGGACGCCGTAGAACTCGGCGACGTCCCGCAGCGTCTCGTGGTTGCCCACCACGCCGACGACGTCGACCGGCAGCCCCTGGCTGCGGGCCCGGAAGAGCGGGTCGGTCAGGCAGTGCCCCTCCTTGGAGACCATGATGAGGGTGCGCATGGCGCGCCCTACCTCATCGAGGCTCCACTCCATCTCGTACTCGCCGGCCAGCTCAGCCAGGTCCTTCTCCAGCTCCACGCGCGGCACGGTGGTGAGCACCTGGACCCGCATGAAGAACAGGCCCGTGGAGGAGTCCCCGAACTGCTTGGACTCGGTGATGTTCCCGCCGCGGCGCGCCAGCGTGCCGGTGACCGCATGGACAATCCCCGGGCGGTCGGGGCAGGACAGGGACAAGACCAGGTGGGCGGCGGAGTCGGTTTGCGCCGTGGAATGAGCCATGGCCTCAGCCTAGTCGGCGCTCGCGCCACTTGACGACGGCGAGCACCAGCCAGGTGGTCACGATGAAGGGCCAGGTGTAGGTCGGCACCGGGATCGCCGTGAAAACCCGGTCCACGACGACGGTCAGCACCGACCCCACCACCGCCAGCACCCAGGCCCGCCTCCCGGGAGGCAGAAGGACGACGCCGATCGCGATCGCCGTCAGGCACGGAGAGTATCCGCCCAGCCCGTGCGCCGCCTGACCGGCGGGAACGAGCGCCAGCGTCGCTGCCGTCCCGACGACGCTGCCCAGCAGCGCCGCCGCCCCGACTCTCCACCCGGCGATGAACAGCCCGGCCAGGATCAGCGCCCCGCCCACCCAGGAATCGACGAGCACCACCTGGGACTCTCCCGTCAGCACCGCCTCCGGGACCAGCCACGCCGTCGCCCCACTGACCGGCGCCGGATCCGGCACCATCGGCGCATCGATCGCCCTGAGCAGAGCCGTCAGCAGGCCGGAGACGATGCAGAAAGGAGCCGTGAGCGCCGGGAGCCCGACCGGGGCGAGTGCGCGCTCCAACGCGCGGTGGACCGCGGGGCACGCCGCCGCCCCGACCACGGTGACCAGCGTCGCCGGCCAGAAAACACCCATGGCGGCCCAGGCCGCTGCTCCCACCAGCGCCCCGTTGTAGCCCTGGAGTCCGTCACGGACACGCAGATCCAGCATCCTGGCCGCCACCGTCGACACCGTCGTCCCGAGGACCACCTCAAAGGCCATGAGCGGTGAGTAGACGGCGACGCCGGCCACGATGAGCAAACCGGTGAGCGCCCGGGGCTGGAGGAAGATCTGCCCCACCCCGCGCCCCAGCGCGCCCACGCCGGATGAGACGATCGACGGGACGGCCGAGGTACCCGGTCCGTCAGCCGGGTGGCGGGGCCGATGAGTAGTTGGCTGAGGCATGAGGGGCTCCGATCGATAGAGACATCGGGAGGTGCCCGCCGCCCAGGCGAGCGGGCTGTTGCTAGTACTTGCGCAGGTTGAGCCTCGGCGCGCCGAACCACCGGCCGCGCAGAAGCTCGCTGATGTCGAGCATGAGAGCGGTCAGACGGGTCGTGTCATCGCCCAGCGCCCGGGCGATGAAGCCGGGTCCCTGCACCCGCGTCACTGCGCCGCGCACGTCGTCGACCTCCAGCATCTGGGCCACCTCATTGACCAGGGCGGCATCGACCCGGGCGTCGAGCGCCGTGAAGGAGGCCAGGTGGCTGTGCCCCTCCAGGCCTCCCAGCCCCGCCAGCCCGGCCTCACCGGGGACCAGACGCAGGTTGTCGACGACGGCGTACCGGCCACCGACCCGGATGTCAGTGCGCATCCGCACGCAGTCGTAGCCGAAGGCCGAACCGTCCGGGGCCCATCCGGGGGTGAGGACCTCCAGGGACATGAAGGTCGCCGTCGGGTCCATCTCAACCAGGGTGGTCTGCCGGTAGGAGGACTCCCGGTAGGCGATGACCTGGTCGGGAACGAGCTCCAGCACGGCCCCAGGCCCCAGGCTCACCCGGGTGTCCTGGCGGACCGGGCAGGTGGGGGTGCGGTAGATCTTCGTGGCCGCCTGGGTCGTCAGCACCGCCGAGGCCCCCTGGAGGACCTCGACCTCGGTGAGATAGGAGTCGCCGTCCAGGTACCCGCCTCCGGGATTGACCACGTAGTAGGTCACCTGCCCGGTCTCATCGAGGTACAGCGGACGGAAAACCCTCAGTGCTCCCCTGTGGTACTGGCCGACGGCGACGCTCCGGTCCCCGCCCCGGGCGATCCGCAGGTGCAGCTCGCCGGTGGTGCTCACGACTCCAGGTCCGTCATGAGCACGTCATGGTGGATCCACTCGATGACCTGCTCCAGGCCCTCATCGGTCTTGAGGTTGGTGAAGCAGAAGGGCTTGTCACCCCGGAACACCTTGGAGTCGGCCTCCATGACCGCCAGGTCGGCGCCGACGTGAGGGGCCAGGTCCGTCTTGTTGATGACGAACAGGTCGGACTTGATCATCCCCTGACCGGCCTTGCGAGGAATCTTTTCGCCCTGGGCGACGTCGATGACGTAGATGGAGAAGTCGACCAGCTCGGGGGAGAAGGTGGCCGAGAGGTTGTCGCCTCCCGACTCCACGAACACCACCTCCAGGTCCGGGTGGCGCTCCACCAGCTCGGCGATCGCCGCCTCGTTCATGGAGGTGTCCTCACGGATGGCCGTGTGCGGGCAGCCCCCGGTCTCCAGCCCGACGATGCGGTCCACCGGCAGGACCCCCTGCGCGGCGAGGATCTTGGCGTCCTCGATCGTGTAGATGTCATTGGTGACGGCGGCCATGGAGACCTCCCGGCTCATGGCCCGGGTGATGCGCTCGATGAGCTGGGTCTTGCCCGCCCCCACCGGGCCGCCCACCCCGATCCGGACCGGGCCGGGGTGGGAACGGTGCGCCGGCTGCCCGGGTGCGTCCACCTGCTGCTGGCTGGTTGCTGCTGACATGACAGTCTCCTCACTAGCTCTTCAGGAAGGTCTTTCAGGACATGAACATGCGGGCCCGCTGGCGCTCGTGCCGCATCTGGCTGATCTCGATCCCGGGTGCGGCGGCCCCCAGATCCATCTCGTCGAGGCCCCCGATCCGCCTGACCGCGGCGCGGACGTCGCCGCGCACCGAGGCGATGGCGCGCTGACCGGCGTCCTGCCCCAGGGGGATGGCTCGTACGGCGTTCTGCGTCAGTGAGATGACGCTGGACTGGAGGTAGGCCGCCGTGACCGCCGCCGGCGGCGCCCCCAGCGCGTAGCCGGCGATCGCCAGCACGATGGCGGGGTGGGAGCGGCAGCCCCCGCTGCCCCCGGTGCCCCCGGTGTTCCCGGTGTCCACGAGCGCCGCGTATCGGCTCAGCAGCCTGCCACCGTCGGTGCCTTCCAGGGCCAGGCGGGCGATGGTGAGCATCCGCCGCCCCATCGTCACCCCGGCCCGGCGCACCTGGAGCGGCACCGCCTGAGCCACGAGAAGCGCATCGAGGCGGGCGATCGCCTCCCAGTCATCGGCCGCCACCGCCTCGAAGGCCAGCCGCAGCCCCAGCCCCTCGGAGAAGGTCAGCTGGGTGGACACGAGTGCGCGCAGCCAGGACACGAAGGTGGCCTCACCGTCCACGACGCCCTCGCAGATGTAGGTCTCCAGCCCGAAGGAGTGGGAGAAGGCGCCCGTGGGCAGCGCGGAGTCGCACAGCTGGGCCAGCGGCAGCTGCCAGCCGGAGGGCTCGCCCCACTGCGGGGCGGGGGTGTCAGTGAGTGTGCTCGGCATGACGGAAGGGGACGGGCATGGACCTCTCCATCCGCGCGTGACGCACGCCCAGGTGCTCCAGGTAGTGCTCGGCGGTGTGGTCGTACTGGATGACCATGACGCCGTCATGCCCCTCAAGGCCCGGGAAGGGCTCCTCCGGGCCGAAGAACTGGGCGGGCAGGTGCCGGTTGCCCAGGTTGTGGGCGACGACCCCCATCTCGCGCACCGTGGCGGGCGCGATGACCAGAACATCGGTGGGCTCCAGGCGCACGACGACGATCCCGCGCTCGTTGCGAAGCAGGATGTCGCCCTCGCGCAGGTCCGGTGCGCCCGGCGCGAGCCGGATACCGAGCTCGGTGCCGTGGTCGGAGCGCACTCGTTGGATGCGTTTCGTGAGGTCGGCCAAGGGAAGGACCACGTTCTCCACGTGCACGCCCTCCAGCTCCTCGCCGGGCAGGTCGTGGATATTGCCTGAGATGGACTCGATAATCATGAAGGCTCCAGGGGTGAGGGGTCAGAAGAGGAAGTAGCGCTGGGCCATGGCCAGGACGTGGGCGGGCTCGCAGGTGACCTTCTCGCCGTCGACGGTGACCTCGTAGGTCTCGGGATCGACGGTGAGCGCTGGAGTGGCGTCGTTGAAGGCCATGTCCGCCTTCGTCAGCCGCCTGACCCCGCGGGCCGGGCAGATCCTCTTGCGCAGCCCCAGGCTCTGGGGCACTCCCTCATCGATGGCCGCCTGGGACATGAAGGTGATCGAGTTCGACGCCGGCGCCGCCCCGTAACCGCCGAACATGGTGCGCATGAGCGTGGGCTCGGGGGTGGGGATCGAGGCGTTGGCGTCACCCATGACCGCTGAGGCGATCTGGCCGCCCTTGAGGATCAGGGACGGCTTGACCCCGAAGAAAGCGGGGTCCCACAGCACCAAATCGGCCCACTTGCCCACCTCCACGCTGCCCACGACCTCGGCGATCCCGTTGGTGCGGGCCGGGTTGATCGTGTACTTCGACACGTAGCGCTTGATGCGCAGGTTGTCGCCGCCCTCCGGGTCCCCGGCGAGCCTGCCGCGAGCCTTCTTCATCTGGTCGGCCACCTGCCAGGTGCGGATGACGACCTCGCCGACGCGCCCCATGGCCTGGGAGTCCGACGACGTCATCGAGAACACGCCCAGGTCGTGCAGCACGTCCTCGGCGGCGATCGTCTCCGGTCGGATGCGCGAGTCGGCGAAGGCGACGTCCTCCGGGATGGCGGGATTGAGGTGGTGGCACACCATGAGCATGTCGAGATGCTCCTCAGCGGTGTTGCGCGTGAAGGGCAGCGTCGGGTTGGTCGAGGACGGCAGGATGTTGGGGTCCTGCGCCAGGGTGATGATGTCGGGGGCGTGACCGCCACCGGCGCCCTCGGTGTGGAAGGTGTGGATGACCCTCCCGCCGATCGCGCGACGGGTGTCCTCGACGAAGCCGCACTCGTTGAGCGTGTCGGTGTGGATGGCCACCTGCACGTCGAACTCGTCGGCCACCTTGAGAGCCTCGTCGATGACGGCGTGCGTGGCGCCCCAGTCCTCATGGATCTTGAAGCCGACCGCGCCGGCGCGCAGCTGCTCGGCCAGAGGCTCCCGGGCCGAGGCGTGGCCCTTGCCCAACAGGCCGATATTCATGGGGAAGTCCTCGACGGCCTGAAGCATGCGGGCCAGGTGCCACGCCCCGGGAGTGATCGTGGTGGCGTTGGTGCCGTCGGCCGGCCCCGTCCCTCCTCCGATCATGGTGGTCACGCCCGAGGCTAGGGCGGTGGCGACCTGGGTGGGGGAGATGAAGTGAATGTGGGAGTCGATGCCCCCGGCCGTCAGGATGCGGTGCTCGCCGGCGATCACCTCCGTGGAGGCTCCGATGACGATATCGACGTCGTCCATGATGTCCGGGTTGCCCGCAGCGCCGATAGCGCTGATAACGCCGTCGCGGATGGCAACGTCGGCCTTGTAGATGCCGGTGTAGTCGATGATGATTGCGTTGGTGATGACGGTGTCGGGGATGCCCTCGTCCCGCGTGCGCTGGCCGTTGTGGCCCATACCGTCGCGGATGACCTTGCCGCCTCCGAAGACGGCCTCGTCGCCACGGTGGGTCAGGTCCCGCTCGATCTGGGCGAACAGGTCGGTGTCGGCCAGGCGGACGGCGTCCCCGGTGGTGGGGCCGTACAAGGCGGCATGCTCCCGACGGCTGAGTTCCTTGCTCATGATGTGCTCCTGTGCTCTCAGCCCTCGACCGGGCCGTTCGTCTCGCCTGCCAGACCGAAGACCCTTCGTGCTCCCGCCAGCGCCACCAGGTGGACTGGCCGGGAGTCGCCCGGTTCGAAGCGAACCGCGGTACCGGCCGGAATGTCGAGGCGGAAGCCCCGAGCGGCCCGCCGGTCGAAGGACAGCGCGGGGTTGACCTCGGCGAAGTGGAAGTGCGAGCCGACCTGAATGGGACGGTCCCCAGTGTTGAGGACGTCGAGACGGAGAGTGGGGCGGCCCTCGTTGATGGTGATGGTGCCGTTCACGAGTCGGTACTCCCCGGGGATCATGGCAGGCTCCTGCGAATCGGGTCGTGAACGGAGACGAGCTTGGTCCCGTCGGGGAAGGTCGCCTCCACCTGGACCGCGCGGACCATCTCGGGGACTCCCTCCATGACGTCGTCGTAGGTCAGCAGGGTGGTTCCGTAGGCCATGAGATCGGTGACCGTGCGCCCCTCTCGGGCTCCCTCGAGGATCTCAGCGGTGATGTAGGCGACTGCCTCAGGATGATTGAGCCGGATACCCCTGTCCTTGCGTCTTCGCGCCAGGTCTGCGGCGACGACGATGAGTAGCTTCTCCTGCTCACGAGGGGTGAGGTGCATGGGGGCTCTCCCAGAGATGGATCCGGAGCGGGCGCATAGGCGCGAGCTTGTCCGCGCACGACGGACGCTTATAGGCAATGCCTGACATGTTGCGGAAATATTTCCGACTGTTGAGCGGCAAGGATCAGGGTGCTCCTGATCCTCTTGGTTTTCCGCGTCATGGTGGGAGAGAACTGAATATGGTTGACGTGCTATCAATCGTCGGCGACTGATGTCGATACTGAGGAAAAGAAGGGCCGGGATGCGTGCTGAGACGCATCCCGGCCCTGCGTGGGTGGGGGTGACCCTCAGCCCTGACGGGCCTTGAGACGGGGG
>NZ_KV810935.1:0-442 GCF_001812965.1 Actinomyces sp. HMSC075C01 | reverse complement strand
TTTTGGTGGGGGATGGGCTCGCGGCCTATCAGCTTGTTGGTGGGGTGATGGCCTACCAAGGCGGTGACGGGTAGCCGGCCTGAGAGGGTGGACGGTCACACTGGGACTGAGACACGGCCCAGACTCCTACGGGAGGCAGCAGTGGGGAATATTGCACAATGGGCGCAAGCCTGATGCAGCGACGCCGCGTGAGGGATGGAGGCCTTCGGGTTGTGAACCTCTTTCGCCAGTGAAGCAGGCCTGCTCCTTGGTGGGTGGGTTGACGGTAGCTGGATAAGAAGCGCCGGCTAACTACGTGCCAGCAGCCGCGGTAATACGTAGGGCGCGAGCGTTGTCCGGAATTATTGGGCGTAAAGAGCTCGTAGGCGGCTGGTCGCGTCTGTCGTGAAATCCTCTGGCTTAACTGGGGGCTTGCGGTGGGTACGGGCCGGCTTGAGTGCGG
>NZ_KV810934.1:0-300 GCF_001812965.1 Actinomyces sp. HMSC075C01 | reverse complement strand
GAGCACGCCGAGGATGAACGTCGAGTCCTTCAACCTGGACCATACCAAGGTGGCCGCGCCCTACGTGCGCGTGGCCGACCGCAAGGAGCTGCCCGGCGGGGACGTGCTCGTCAAGTACGACGTGCGCTTCTGCCAGCCCAACCGCGCGCACCTGGAGATGGAGGCCGTGCACTCCATCGAGCACCTGAGCGCCGAGCTCATGCGCAACCACACCGACCGGCTCATCGACTTCTCCCCCATGGGCTGCCAGACCGGCTTCTACGCCCTCATGCTGGGGGTGGGGACCGAGGAGTTCCTGCC
>NZ_KV810933.1:0-748 GCF_001812965.1 Actinomyces sp. HMSC075C01 | reverse complement strand
TGAGGCTCCCCAGGTGCTCAATGATCCATCCCACCCCGGCGGACAGGGCCTCACCCAGGGGGTCCATCACCGCTGCGGCTGTGTCCAAGGCGGTGGCCGCCGTCCCCAGGCCGCCGGCGACCCAGCTCTTGGACTCAAACGCCTCCTTAAGGTCGGCGCCATCCTCCAACAGGCGAGAACCGGACAGTCTTCGACTCCTCAAGGGGTTGGGGGTGGTAAGTGGGACTGTTCGTCAGTGTGGTGGGAGTCTGAGGCGTCGACGGCGCAGTAAGACTGTGGCCCCGCACTGGGTGGGTGCGGGGCCACAGTGGTGGCTGGTGGTTAGACGTCGATCCTGCGTAGCAGCTCGGCTGGTGGCAGGGCGCCTTCCTCGATGTAGGCTCGGAAGACGGGGACTGCTTGCTCGCCGGTGAAGACCTCCTCGGGGTGGACCTGGATGGTGAAGGGCTCGGGATTCCCATTGTCGCAGGACACCGTGGTCCACGCCTCGGGGTCGGTGACAGGCTCACGAGCCACCGTGTACTGCTCGTAGGAGTCGTCGTCGTGAGTCACACGGATCTCGATGGTCATCGCCTCCGTGGACCCACCGCACTGGATGTACGTAGCCCGCGCCGGAGACGAACGAGGAACATCGTCAACGTGCGATGCTCCCTCAGGAAGAGCCCACACTACAATAGCGAAAACATTCTCCCCATTTAGGTACAGAGGGGAGGTCTGGACTGCTAGGTGTTTTTCGGACAGTGCTTGT
>NZ_KV810932.1:20410-20655 GCF_001812965.1 Actinomyces sp. HMSC075C01 | reverse complement strand
GGCCGGCCAGGCAGTGCAGGAGGGTGGACTTGCCTGAGCCGGAGGGGCCCATGATGGCTACGAATTCGCCGCGTCCTACTACCAGGCTCGCTGAGTCCAGGGCGAGGACTCGGGCCTCGCCCTCGCCGTAGACCTTGGTCAGACCACGGGCCTCAACCACCCGCATCGGTGCGGTGGCCGCGGGAGTGATGGGCGCCGTCGGTGCTCCCGAGGTGGCCGGGGCCGCCTGGGGGAGCGGCGTGGGA
>NZ_KV810932.1:0-20310 GCF_001812965.1 Actinomyces sp. HMSC075C01 | reverse complement strand
GGTTGAAGGCTGGTGGCTGGGGCGGGTGTGTCATCTCAGGACTCTTCTCGGTGACTGACTCGGGTGGCGGGCGGAGCCGACCACTGGTATCGCGCTGCGTCCCGCACCGCCCTGGTGACGTGAAGAAGCCTAGAAACGGCGCCATCGCGCCGGAATGCGTCGAAGGGACGGACTAGGGCCAGTGTCTCCACCTTTCGAGGGAGGCCCGCTGCCGCCGACAGTGGTGCGGCCCCATCACTTCGACCAAAACTTCATCAACGACACGGCTCCGCGTCTTCTATGAAGTTTTGGTCGAAGTGAGCCGTCCTGACCCCGGCGGATCGTGTCCCGGCTCTCAATATGAGGCGGGTTGAAGATGTTTCGGTCCTCCCACTGCGGCGGGCCAACCGTTAGCCTGGCCCCGTGACGATTCTTCCCGCCGCCGCCCCGGCCCCCCTGCCGGGGTGGGTGCCCCGCGACCGGACGCTCCTCATGGGCGTCCTCAACGTCACCCCTGACTCCTTCTCCGACGGCGGCCGCTGGGCCGACCCCGAGACGGCCGTCGCCCACGCCCGCGAGCTCATCGCCCAGGGCGCCGACATCATCGACGTCGGCGGGGAGTCCACCCGCCCCGGCGCCCAGCGGGTCGACGTCGACACCGAGATCTCCCGGGTCCTGCCCGTGGTGCGTGCCCTCCTCGCCGACGGGGTCGGCGCTGCCGACGGGACAAGCCCCGCCGCCAGCGCCATCATCTCGGTGGACACCATCCACGCCGCCACCGCCGAGGCCGCCATCGACGCCGGCGCCCACATCATCAACGACGTCTCCGGGGGCCTGGCCGACCCCGCCATGCACGGCCTCATCGCCCGCACCGGCGTCGTCTACGTCTGCCAGCACTGGCGCGGCGACCCCGAGACCATGGACCGGCTCACCGACTACCCCGGCGGCGTCGTCGCCGGGGTCGAGGCCGAGCTGCGCGAGCGCCTGGGCGAGCTGGACGCCGCCGGGGTGGACCGCGCCCAGGTGGTCCTGGACCCCGGCCTCGGCTTCGCCAAGACCCACGCCCAGTCCTGGGAGCTGTTGGCGGCCACCTCCCGCCTCATCGCGGACCTGGGCCAGCCCCTTTTGGTCGGCTCCTCCCGCAAGCGCTTCCTCGCCCAGGCCGCCGAGGCCGAGGCCACCCCCGTCCAGCGCGACGCCGTCACCGCCGCCACCACCGCCCTGGCCGCCGCCTCCGGCGCCTGGGCCGTCAGAGTCCACGAGGTCCCGGCCAACCGGGCCGCCGTCCGCACCGCCTCCCTCTGGAAGGAACACCAGTGAGCACCACCGTCTCCGCGACCACCGACCGGATCAGCCTCATCGGCCTGTCCGCCCGCGGCCACCACGGCGTCCTGCCCTTCGAACGCGAGGAGGGCCAGCTCTTCACGGTCGACGTCATCCTCGACCTGGGGCAGCGCGGCACCGCCGTGGCCGCCGTCACCGACTCGGTGACCGACGCCGTCGACTACTCCCGCGTGGCCAACGGCATCGTGGGCATCATCGAGGGGGAACCGGTCAACCTCATCGAGTCCCTGGCGGACCGGATCGCCGAGCGGGTCCTGTCCTTCCCCCGCGTCGTGGCCGCCGAGGTCACCGTGCACAAGCCCGAGGCGCCCCTCGACGTCGCCTTCGAGGACGTCTCGGTGACCATCCACCGGGTGGCCGACGCCGCAGCCGGCCATGGCGGGGCCCCCGCCACCAGCCAGGCCGCCTGGGCCGCGCAGGCCGAGGCGCCGGTGGCCGTGTCCGCCCAGCCCTACGCCTCCCCCTCCTCCTCGGCCTCCCCGGTGGCCGCCGCCTCACCGGCAGCGCCCGCCTACGAGCCCACCGCAGCTCCCGCGGCCCCCCTCGTGAAGGAGGTCCCTGACTTCTCTGGCGCCTCCTTCGCGGGTGGCGACGCCGCTCCGGTGGCGTCGACCCCCGAGCCTCCCATCACCCCGACGCCCTCGCCGGTCTCGCCGATGGAGGCTCCGGCCCGTTCGCCCTTCGCGGCTGCCGCGCCCTCGGTGCCCACGCCGATGCCGGCCGAGCCAGGCTCTGTCGGTGGGGGCGCCGAGTCGACCCAGCCGTGGGCTCCGGACTGGGCCACTGAGAGCGCGGACTCCTCCGTCTCATCGGCCCCCGCCTGGGCTCCGGAGGCTCCCCAGGCCCCGGAGGCCTCCAGCAGCCTGTCCTCCAGCGAGGCGGCCGGTTCCTACGCCACGTCGAGCGCGCTGGACGCCCCCTCGACCAGCGCCCCCACCGCGGCCTCCGCAGGCAGGACCGCCGGCGCCGACGGGTTCGTGAGCCTGGCGGCCGACGTCCTGGGCGCGGCGCCCGCCCCCAGTGAGCCGGAGCCCAGTGCCCTCAGCTACGCCGAGGAGGTGGCCGCCGACGCCTCGGCAGCGGCCTCGTCCGAGCCGGCTCCCGCCGCCGGTGGCCTCGCTGTTCAGCTGCCCCGAGAAGGGCGCCACGTGGCCTCCTCCGAGGAGGGCGAGGACCAGTCCGCCCCCGCCGTCGAGGACTCCGCGGACCTGCTGAACGGGCCGGCCGCCTTCGACGAGTCCGGCTCCTACAGCGGAGCCGCCTCCAGCCAGGCCAGTGACGCCGGGGACGCCGCCCCCGAGACGGGGGGCGCCGACGCGCCCGGCTTCCCCTTCCCCCCGCTGGGCGCCGACGCCCCCGGCCCCGGGACCGCCGCCGACGGTTTCATCGACGCCTCCTCCGTCCCAGCCTCCCAGCCCCAGAGTGAGCCCGGGCCCAGCCCCTTCGCCGGCCCCGGTGAGGTCCCCGGGGCCGTGAGCCAGGAGGCAGCGGCACCGGCCTACTCCGAGCCCTCCTACTCCCAGCCCTCCGTCTCTGAGGACTTCTCCCAGCCCGCTGAGCACTCCCTCACCGCACCGTCGGCGCAGCCCGACGTCCTGGGCGCCGCACCGGCTCCCGCCGCGCCTGAGGCCCCGGCGGCGCCCGCCGCTCCGGTCGACCCGCTCGCCGAGCGGCCCACCCGCCCCGTGGGCGTCGTCTTCGGCCTGGGCGCCAACGTCGGCGGAGTCGTGGACTCCCTGCGCACGGCAGTCCAGAGCCTCAAGGCCACCGAGGGCATCGAGGTCACGCAGGTGGCGCCACTGGCCCGCACGCTCGCCGTCGTCGCCGAGGGCGCCGAACCCCAGCCCGACTACCTCAACACGGTGGTCACGGCCATGACGACCCTCTCCCCGCGAGAGCTCCTCGAGGTCTGCCAGACCCTGGAGGTCGCGGCCGGGCGCGTGCGCACCGAGCCGTGGGGCGTGCGCACCCTGGACGTCGACCTGATCGACGTCGAGGGCGTCACCTCCTCCGACCCGGCCCTGACCCTGCCGCACCCGCGCGCCGCCGAACGCGCCTTCGTCCTGGTGCCGTGGAGCCAGGCCGACCCCTTCGCCGAGCTGGCCGGGCGCTCCGTGTCCGAGCTCGCCGAGAACGCCCCCGACCGCGGAGGCCTGCGCTGGCTGGCCTTCGACTGGCTGGACTCCGAGGCCCTGCCGGACAAGCCCACCGGCCCCTACGTGGAGCCCCCGGTGGCGCAGGACGCCGCAGGCTCCGAGCCCGGGCTGGTCTACGACGCCACCCGAGACGAGTCCTCCGTGGCCGATGCCTCCCTGCCCGCCGACTACGCCGGCAGCATCTCCGAGGCCTCATCTCCCTCCCCGCAGCCGGCCGCCCCCGCGCAGCCGCTCGGTGACCAGGCGCCGGCCGAGTCCTCCCCCTTCGGGCAGCTGCCCTTCGACACCTCTAACGAGGCGAGCCCCTGGGCCGAGCAGGCCCCGCAGATCGACTCGCCCTACCAGGCGGCCTCGGCCCCCGAGGCGGCCGGGCCGCAGGGCACCTACGCCCCCGGTCGCACGGCGGGGCCGGATGGGGGCTCCCACGGCCAGCAGGATGACGCCGCTGGGGGCGCCTGGAAGTCCCCGCTCCAGTGGAACGATGTCATCGGTGGTGGCGCCCAGGGGACAGGTCCCCGCCAGGACGCCTGATGCGGCGCACCCGCTGGACCAGTGCCGTCACCTGGTTCATGGCCGCCGCGGTGACCTCCTGGGTGGTCGGTGACCTCCTGCTGCGCCACGTCGGCTGGGTCCCGGTCCTCTCCCCCTGGGGGGCGGTGACCGCGCTGGTCATCGCCGGCATCGTCCTGGTGGCAGGTCTGGCAGTCAGGCGGCTGCGTGCGCGCGAGCGCACCTGGATCACCCCGACCGGCGCCGCCACCACGGCGGCCGCCGCCCAGGCCTCAGCCATCGTGGGGGCGGTCCTCGGCGGTGTCTACGGCGGCGGGATCATCCTGGCGCTGGTGACGCCGCGCTCGCCGGCCATGACTCACCTGGCCTGGACCTCGACCGGGTGCCTCCTGGCCTGCCTGCTGTGGTGCGTCGTCGGCTTCGTCGTCGAGCAGTGGTGCTCCATCTCCAGTGACGGCGACGACGACGGTTCGGCCGGCCCCTCCGGGCGGGCACCCGAAGGACCAGGAGCCCCCGCATGACCAGTTCCGGCCCGCTCCCCGGCGCCGGCCCGGCTGCACCTGTCCGCGCCGGTGAGCCGGCTGCGCGAACCGCCGGAGCCGACCCCTTCGTCCCTGACGGCGTCGTCTTCCACCCGGTCTCCCACCGCCTCATCACCGCCCGCATCCTGGGGGTCGGTCTCTTCTGCGCCGTGGTCATCATCGGTTTCGCCGTCCCCGGGGTGCTCGTCTCCTCCGGATGCTTCATCCCGGCGGGGATTTTCGCGGCGCTGTTCGTCTGGCAGCTCTGGCTCATTCCGCGTCAGGTGCGGGCCATGGGCTATGCCCTGGCGGACAACCACCTCCTGTGGCGCCACGGCGTCATGTTCCGCTCCGTCACCGTCACCCCCTACGGGCGCATGCAGTTCGTGGACACCTCCCAGGGGCCGCTGGCCCGCTGGCTGGGTATCGCCGAGGTCAGGCTCCACACGGCCTCGGCCAGCACCGACGCCACGATCAACGGGCTGCCGGTGGCCGAGGCGGAGCGCCTGCGTCAGGTCCTGTCCCAGCGCGGTGAGGAGAGGATGGCCGGGCTGTGAGCCCCGGCTGGGAGAGCCGGCTGGAGGCCGCCCGCAAGGCGAGGACGGACGCGCCGGGGGACAACGGGCCTGCCGCCTCCCGAGACCTCCCCCTTCCCGAGAACCTCACCTGGCACCGGGTCAGGCTCATCACGCCGCTGCTGGAGGGCTGGAAGATCGTCACCGGCGTCCTGGCCTTCGTCATGGCTCAGAACCTCGACGACCTGGAACGCGCCTACCGCTTCATCTCCGAGCAAGGCTTCTCCTTGGCCGGCCAGGTCGGCTACTACCTGCTCGGCCTGGTGGCGCTCCTCGCCTTGTGGGTGGGGCTCGGGCTACTCAGCTGGTGGTGGCGTGCCTACGCCGTGGACGCCGACGGCGTCTACCTGCGTTCGGGCATCCTCAGCCGCAGGCTGCGTACGGCCCGTCTGCCGCGAATCCAGTCCGTCGACGTCGTCCACCCTCTGCTCGGACGCGTCTTCGGCGTCGGGAGGCTGACCGTCGAGGTCGCCGGTGGCCGGGACTCGCAGGTCGTCATCGGGTTCCTCACCACCCGCGAGCTCCAGGCCCTGCGTGACCGCATCCTCGACCTTGCCGCTGGGCACATCGACCTGCCCGGTCCCGCTTCGGAGGAGGGCGCCGTCGGGGCGAGCGCAGCGGGCGACGACACCGGCAGCATCGGCGATGCCGTGTCCGCTTCCCGACCCGAGGGCCTCACGCCCGAAGGGGCCGCCGACTCAAAGGTCGCCCCCGCGCCGCGCTCCTCGGGCCTGCGGGCCTCCCACTTCCAGGAGCACCCGCTCTACAGCGTTGACGGTGCCACCCTCCTGGGATCCCTGCTGCGCAGCGTCCTCCTTTACATGTCTCTCATCCCGCCTATCACCCTGATCGTGGCCGGCATCGTCGCCTACGCCATCGGTGACCCGCCCAGGGGCGGGGTGCTCGCGATCGCGACCACCTTCATCAGCACGGTCGCTGGTGTGGTGTCCCTGGCATGGTCCCGATTCAACAACGCCTGGAACTTCCAGGCCGCCGCCACTCCCAGCGGTATCCGCATGCGTTACGGGCTCACCTCCGACACCTCCCGCACGCTCCCGCCCGGGCGGGTCCACGGTGTCGGGATCGCTCAGCCGATCCTGTGGCGCGGCAAGGACTGGTGGAAGGTGAATGTCACCGTGGCCGGCCGCGAGGACCGGTCCCAGGACGGGCAGAACCGGCAGACCAGCAACCTGTTGCTGCCTGTGGGGACGCGCGACACCGCCCTGCGCGCGCTGTGGCTCGTGGTTCCCGACCTGGGCGTGCCCGACCCGGACAGGCTGCTCGCCCAGGCCCTCACCGGCCGCGACGATGACGGCGTCGGCGATCCGCATGCCCCTGCGGGCTCGGCGGAGCGCGGCTTCGTGCGCATCAGCCGCCGCGGGCGGATCTTCCGCCCCCTGACCTGGCGGCGCGCGGCCGTCATCCTCACCGACACCTGCGTCATCATCCGTCACGGCCGCTGGCGGCGGCGAGTGGCCGTCTTCCCCTACGAGCGCATCCAGTCCCTGCGCGTGCGTCAGGGGCCGCTGGCGCGCCGGCGCAGCCTGGCCGCCCTCGGCTTCGACATGGTCGCCCGTGAGGTTCCCGCCTCGATCACCAACCTCGATGCCGCCGACGCCAAGGCCCTGGCGGCGCGGATCAGTGAGCGCGCGCTGCGCCGCGCCCGTGCCGAGCAGCTCGACCGGTGGCTCGCGCGCGCCGTCGCCGCCACCCGGGCCGGGGAACCCTCATAGTCAGCCCTCGGCCCGCTCCGGGTCCAGGAGCTCGCGCAGGCGCAGGGCCTGCTCGGCGGTCAGGCGCCCGGTGGCCTCGCAACGCTCAGTGGTAGCGGTGGCCAGCTGCCGGTAGGAGGCGACCACGTCGTCGAGACCCCGCCCCTGGCTGTCGCGTAGCGCGGAGAGTGCCTCCAGGTGGGCGGCCACCGTCCCGGCGTCGCCCCGGGAGACCGGCCCGGTCAGGCCCGCCTCGCCCTCGTGCAGGGCCCGGTCCAGGGCCGCCGTGAGCAGGGGGCCGAGCGTGGCCGCACCGTCCTCGACCCCGGCGGCTGCCAGCACCCGCACGGCCTGCGTCACCACGGTCAGCAGGTGGTTGGCGCCGTGGGCGAGGGCCGCGTGGTAGGCCGGGCGCGCCGACTCCTCCAGGACGAAGGGCTCCCCTCCGAGCTCGACCACCAGCGCCTGCGCGATCGGTAGCACCGCGGCCGGCGCGGTCACGGCCATCGGGCAGCCGACGAGCCGGGCCACATCCGTGGAGAAACCGGAGAAGGTCATCGCCGGGTGGATCGCCAGCGGGATCGCCCCGCAGCGCTGAGCCGGCGCGAGCACGGCGGCGCCGTAGCGCCCCGAGGTGTGGGTGACCAGCTGGCCCGGCTGCCAGCGCCCCAGGTCCGCCAGGCCCTGGACGAGCGGCTCGAGCGCGTCATCGGGGACGGCCAGCAGCACCAGCTCGGCGCGCTCGACGATCTCCTCGACCTCCAGGACCGGCACACCGGGCAGCAGCAGCTCGGCGCGCTCGCGCGACTCCTCCGAGACCGCGTGGACGCCGACGACCTGGTGCTCCACCGCCCGCAGCGCGCAGCCCAGGACCGCCCCGACACGCCCGGCGGAGATGATGCCGACGCCCAGCCGACCCGGCCTGCTCGGGCTGGCAGGGGCGGCCGGGACTCGGTCCGCGTGCTCGTCGCCGCCCGCACCTGGGCCCGTGCCATCGATGTCGCTCATGCCCCGATGCTCTCATGCTCGCGCCCCTGGTGGTGCCGCGGGCAGCCGGGATCCGGTCAGTGGAGCGACGATCCTCGCCGGCTCTGGTAGTGGTGCAGGGCGGTGGGGGCGGTGACTGCGTTCTCCCTCCAGGACGTACTTCTCCTACAGGCGGCGTGGTTCGGACTCCAGTCGTCTGTGGGATGACGCAGTCCTCGAAAGACAAGTACGTTCCCGTGCGGCTGTGCCGTTCGCCGTCTCCGGCCTTGAGGGAGCCATCAAGGCGAATCTGTCAATTTTGGCGACTTTTCCGCCGGCCGCGGGCAGCCTCTCCTTCAGGCCGGCCCCTCTGACCTGCGGAAACGCGAATCCAGACGGCTTCGGTTCTCGGATTCGGCTCGGAAAAGTCGCCACCGTGGACACTTTCACCTTCCCGCGCCAGCTTGCGACCGGCGGATTCGGTACCGCCCAGTGGGGCGACTAGCGTGGGGCGCGTGAGCACTGAACCCGCACCGACGCCTGCCCGATCCGCCGGCGCCGCAACCGTCCTCGCCCGCAGCCGCGCCGACCTCGCCGCCGCCCTGGCCGAGGCCCCCGACCCGCGGGCGGTCGTCATGACCATGGGCGCCCTCCACGAGGGCCACTTCGACCTCGTGCGCGAGGCCGCCCGTCGCGTCGGGCCGGCCGGCACCGTGGTGGTCACCATCTTCGTCAACCCCCTGCAGTTCGCCCCCACCGAGGACCTCGACGCCTACCCGCGTGACCTCGAGGGCGACCTGGCCGGACTCGCCCGCACCCTCACCGGTGCCGACGGCTCCCTCGGGGTGGGCCGGCTCGTCGTCTTCGCCCCCGCCCCGGAGGTCATCTACCCCTGCGGGCAGCCGGCGGTGCGTATTGACCCCGGCCCCATCGCCACTGTCCTGGAGGGCCGCACCCGCCCCACCCATTTCGCCGGCGTGTGCCAGGTGGTGCTCACCCTTATGCACCTGACCGCCCCGCGCTGGGCGCTGTTCGGCCGCAAGGACGCCCAGCAGCTGGCGATCATCGAGTCCATGGTGCGCGACCTCGCCGTCCCCTTGGAGATCGTGCCGGTCGACATCCGCCGCGAGAGCGACGGCCTGGCCATGAGCTCGCGCAATGCCTATCTCAGCCTCGAGCAGCGCCGCCAGGCCCTGGCCCTGTCCCGCGCGCTCCAGGCCGGCCGGGACGCCACCGCGCAGGCCACCGGCTCCCGGCCCGACCCCGCCGCCATCCGCCAGGCCGCCCTGGCCTCCCTGGAGGCGGCCGACGGCGTTGAGATCGACTACGTGGCCCTCGTCGCCCCGGACAGCTTCGAGGACCTGACGGGCGCCGGCCTCGGCCTGCCGCGCAGCGAGCCCGCGGGGGAGGACGAGGAGGAGGAACTGCCCGCCGTGGGCCTGCTGGCCGTCGCCGCGCGCGTGGGCACCACCCGCCTCATCGACAACACCCTCATTGACCTGCGCCCCTGAGCGGCCCTGCTAGCCCTGAGCCCCGGTTCGCCCGGGTGCTTGCGCGGGGCCAGGCGCCGCAAGCCGTTCCGGCCCCGCGCGAGGACGCACACGAGTCGCCAAGAACGCACCCTCAAGCGACAGCCCCGGCGTCCTACGGTGCGTCCTCGGGAACCGGCGCGTCGGGTCTGCCTCTCACGCAGAACACCCGACCGTTCCTGTCAGGTCGCTCACCCTGTGCCGCACCGTACAGTGCGCCGGGCCCGGCGCCGTCTACGCTGTGCGGCGATGAGCTCCCGCACCCGGACGATGATGACGTCCAAGATTCACCGCGCCACCGTGACCCAGGCCGACCTCGACTACGTCGGCTCCATCACGGTGGACATCGACCTGCTCGAGGCCGCCGACCTGCTGCCCGGCGAGCGCGTCGACATCTGCAACTGCACCAACGGCAACCGCCTGTCCACCTACGTCATCCCCGGCGAGCGCGGCGCCGGCGAGATTTGCGTCAACGGTGCCGCCGCCCACCTGGTCGGCCCCGGCGACGTGGTCATCCTCATCGCCTACTCCCAGATGTCCGACGCCGAGGCCCGCACCTACCTGCCCCGGGTCGTCTTCGTCGACGCGGCCAACCGGATCGTGGAGCGGGGCACCGACCCCGGCCAGATCCCGGCCGACTCCGACGTCGCCCGCCTCCAAGGCCTGCGGCCCACCGGCATCCCCCTGGCCGAGGCCCGCGCCTGACCTCTCCGCGGGCCGCCGCCCTACCAGGCCGTCCCGAACCGCCCCCGACACCGCCGTGCTCCGATAAAGTCCAGAAGCATGCTGGGGCAGATCAAGGACGAGGACATCTACGAGCTCTACACCACCCGAGAGCTGACGATCGAGGGCGTGCGCGCGGCGCTGCCGGACCTCACCGTCGAGGGTAATGACGGGGACGGAACCCACCTCCGCCTCTGCGACGGCCACCTGCTGGTCCTCGAGCTGGAGGAGACCTCTCTGGACGTGCAGCTCGACTTCGTCGACTACGTCAAGGAGGTCTCCGGTTACCCCGATCTGCCCTACTGCTACCGGCTCACCTGGCCCAAGAGCTGGTTCCGAGGCGGCTCGGCCACCAAGAGGGCCCTGGCGTCGGCGCAGGCCCTCGCCCGCTGGAACGACGGCGTCGTGGCGCTGTTCTTCGAGCGTGTGGTGTGGCCGCAGGGAGCCCCGCCCGCGCCCGACTTCAATCCCGACGTCTACGAGAAGGAGTGGGAGCGGCTCGACGAGGACGTTCAGGTGGTCAAGATGCGGGCCTATGTGCGCGAGTCCGTCTGTCCCGATCCGGTCGAGGCCTGGATGCGCGCCCTCTCCCGGGTGGCCCCGCATTGGAGCCCCACCAGGTACACCGGCCAGGCTCGCATGCTGCCACTGAGCGAGGCCACGATTGAGGCCGCCGATGATTGTAGGTATGTCGACGACGTCGGGGTCTTCCTGACCGGACCTGCGCCGATCAGTACGGCGACATTTTTTGCCCGCGAGGAGGATCCTCACGGCATGTACATGGTTGAGTGGGTGGCCGGGTTGGCGCCCCTCAGCGTCAGTGACCTCGACCTCCTGCACGAGCTGCTGCTCGAGGCCTGCGACGAGCTCGGCGCCGACCTGGCCTGGGCGCAGGTCCTCGACAAATGGAAGTACTCCTACGCCGGTGATGTCAGACCCGCCTACCCCAGAGCCGAGCAGCCCCAGTCCCTGGCCGCCGACGGCGTCATCCTGAGCGGGCTTCCCTCCATCCCGGTCCCGTGGTGCTACCTCGGGCCCGACTACACCAGGCTGCTCTCCGCCTTCCTGACTCGCACACCACCCCAGTGGGAGCAGCGCCCCACGGCCCGCGGCACCGCCCTGGGCTTGAGCCGGGTGCCGGTCAAGGGCGAGGCCCTGGGCCCCACCTGGTTCCCGGCCGAGTACTGCGTGTCCGTGCGCCGCGGCAGGAAGAGTGAGGAAACGGTGACCGGGGCCGCCGTCGTGCCCACCTGGATCTGACCGGAGGAACCGCCGCCCGGTGTGACCAGAATCGGAGGCGGATCGGGCGTCGTCGGGCCCCGGGGAGCGACCGGGGAGGGCGGGCGCCGTTAGACTCCTTCACGTGACAGACGAGAGCACCCCCAGCCCCGACCCGACCGCCACCGACGCTGCCGGCACCCAGCCGCAGAAGTCGGCCCAGCCCAAGCAGCCCAAGGCCGACCCGGGCCCGGGCGAGCAGTTCGAGGTCCGCGCCGGCAAGCGCGAGCGCCTGCGCAGCGAGGGCTGGGACCCCTACCCGGTCTCCGTGCCCGTCACCACCACCATCGCCGCCGTGCGCGAGGGCTACGCCCACCTCGAGGCCGGGGAGGAGACCGACGACGTCGTCGGCGTGGCCGGCCGCGTCGTCTTCCTGCGCAACACCGGCCGCCTGTGCTTCGTCACCCTCCAGGACGGGGCCGGCACCACCCTGCAGGCCATGCTCTCGGCCAAGGCCCTGCCCGCCGAGGGCCACACCGCGCTCGCGGCCTTCAAGGCCGACGTCGACCTGGGCGACCACCTCTTCGTCCACGGCCGCGTCATCTCCTCGCGCCGCGGCGAGCTGTCCGTCATGGCCGAGCCGGTCCTGCGCGAGGGCGCCGAGGCCGCCTCCGCCGGGGACGACGACGTCGAGGTCCCCGCCTGGCGGATCGCCTCCAAGGCGCTGCGCCCCCTGCCCAAGACCTGGACCAACGAGGCCGGCGAGGCGGTGACGCTCTCGGAGGAGCAGCGCGTGCGCCGTCGTGAGCTCGACCTGCTCACCCGGCCCGCCGCCCGCGACATGGTGCGCACCCGTGCCGCTGTGGTGCGCTCCATCCGCGAGAACTTCTTCCGCCGCGACTACCTGGAGCTGGAGACCCCCATGCTGCAGGTCATTCACGGCGGGGCGGCCGCGCGCCCGTTCATCACCCACATGAACGCCTTCGACATGGATCTCTACCTGCGCATCGCCACGGAGATCTACCTCAAGCGCGCCGTGGTCGGCGGCGTCGACCGCGTCTTCGAGATCAACCGCAACTTCCGCAACGAGGGCGCCGACTCCTCCCACTCCCCGGAGTTCACGGCCCTGGAGGCCTACGAGGCCTACTCCGACTACGACGGAATGGCCGAGCTGACCCGCAACCTCATTCAGCAGGCGGCCCGTGACGCCTTCGACCTGCCCGAGGGCGGGGAGGTCGTCACGTTGTCCGACGGCACCGAGTACGACCTGTCGGGCCAGTGGGACAAGATCGACCTCTACACCTCCGTCTCCGAGGCCCTCGGTGAGGAGATCACCGTGGAGACCCCGCGCGAGCAGCTCGTCGCCCACGCCGAGAGGATCGGCCTGGAGATCGACGACTACGCCGTGGCCGGCAAGGTCGTGGAGGATATCTTCGAGGAGCTCGTCGGCAACAAGCTGTGGGCGCCCACCTTCGTCTACGACTTCCCCGAGGACACCTCGCCGCTGACCCGCTACCACCGCAGCAAGCCGGGCCTGACCGAGAAGTGGGACCTCTACGTGCGCGGCTTCGAGACCGCCACCGCCTACTCCGAGCTCGCCGACCCCGTGGTCCAGCGCGAGCGCTTCGAGGCCCAGGCGCTCGCGGCCGCCAAGGGCGACCCCGAGGCCATGGTCCTGGACGAGGACTTCCTGGTGGCCATGGAGCAGGGCTTCCCGCCCAGCGGCGGCATGGGCATGGGCATCGACCGCCTCCTCATGGTGCTCACCGGTCAGGGCATCCGCGAGACCATCACCTTCCCCCTGGTCAAGCGGAACTGACCCTACTCGGCCTCCCGCAGCCTCCCGCTCCGGCCGGTCATCGCCGCCTTCGGGCCGACGGTGACCGGCCGGCGCTTCGTCATAGCAGCCCGGCGGCCTCAACCTCGGCGCTCGAATAGTGAGGTCAGGGCTATGAGCTTTGAGTTTTGGGAAAAAACTTCCCAAAACGAGTTGCTCGCACTAGGGTGACGGTATGTTGCTGGACTTCACCGTGGCGAACTACTGCTGCTACGCAGAAGAGGTGACCCTCGATCTCACTCGGAGCTCACTCAAGACTCTGACGCCGCGCGGCGGCTCCTCCTGGCGGGAGCAGACGTGGCGTGTGGCGGCGATCTTCGGCGCCAACGCCTCAGGCAAGTCGACCCTCCTGGACGCGCTTGACTGCCTCCACCACGCCGTCGGGGGGCAGCGGGACATCCTGTACCAGCCCTTCAGCCTGGATCGCGACCATGTGACGCAGCCATCCCGTTTCTCCATTGGTTTCACTCACGAGAACGAACGCTACAGCTACAGCGTCGAGGCGCATCGCTGGGGAATCTCGCGTGAGGAGCTCTGGGCGGCGGGACAGCGCTGGCGCAAGGTCTTCGTGCGCACCCAGGGGCCCGAGGATGACAAGCCCGTGATCGAGGCCGGCACCACCCTCAAGGGCGCCACGACCGAGGTTGGTCGGATTACGACGCTCAAGGACCTCTTTCTCGCCGTGGCTCTGAGGTACGAGCACGCCACGCTCGCCCCGATCGCGCGGAGCCTGAGAACTATGCGTTTCATCCACCACAGTGATGACGAGCGCACCTCACGTCTGCGATGGGTGATGAGTCGTCTCGCAGAGGACCCCGAGCAGTGGGCTGGTATCGCGAACGCCATCGCTCAGGCCGCAGACCTTGGTGTTGTCGGTCTTGAGCTTGAGGAGCAGGAGGTTCCTCAAGAGGTGCTTGACCTCCTGCGACGGTTTCCGTGGAGCGAGGACGAGGATGCTGAGGTCCCCGCCGAGGTGCTCAAAGAGCTTCAGCGTCACCTCGTCCTCCGCCACCGCGGTGCCGGCGGTGAGGAGTATTCATTGGCGAGCAGCCAGCAGAGTCAGGGCACTCTCACCTGGCTGGCGACGGTTGGTCCCGCCATGGACGCCCTGCGACTGGGCCAGGTGCTGTGCATTGACGAGCTTGACGCGAGTCTCCACCCGACGCTGACCGCCACGCTGGTGGACATGTTCAAGGACCCGGACCTCAACACCCGAGGCGCCCAGATCGTCTTCACGACCCATGACACGGCGCTCCTGGACAACTCTCCCGTCCAGCTCCTGGAAGCGGGTGAGGTGTGGATGACGGAGAAGTCGTCCTTCGGTGCCAGTGAGCTCTTCTCGCTCGCGGACTTCCCCTCCAACCGCAAGGGCACGAACAAGCAGCGCCGCTACCTCGCCGGTGCTTTCGGTGCCATTCCTCGGGTGGACACCTCCAGCCTCCGCCGGTATCTCTCAGATTCGGCGGAGGCGAGGTGAGATGACACCACCGAGAAGGAAGCAGCGCAGTCAACGAGCTGTACTGCGCACCGTTCTCCTGGTGACCAACGGGCGAGTCACTGAGTACGCCTATCTGAGTCAACTCTGCCGACGTGTGGACCATGGCAGGATCTCAGCCAAAGTGAAGGTCATCGAGGGTGACCCGCTCACCGTCATCAAGGAGCTCAGCGGCCCTCGGTCAGACCTCAGCGAATACAGGGAGGTGTGGGTCGTCGTCGACCACGATGGCCAGGACCGTCATGGCGTTCTGGCCGCATGTCGAAGGCTGAGCAGCAAGCGGACCGTTGTGCACGGTGTTGTTTCCGTACCCTGCTTCGAGGTCTGGCTCAACGCCCACTACGCCCCCGTGAAGAACTACCAGAACCAGGCAGACGCTCAGGCGCACTACCGGGAGCTGACGGGCCTGAGCAGTAAGGACGCCAAGACGCTGCCGGACGACTTCCCCTGGGACAGGGGAGTGCAGGCCGCGGCCAGGTGCCATCTGCCGACGGACGGCCTCCCCGAGCCCGATACTCAGGGGCCTTGCCCATCGACAACGATGCCCCACCTGCTCCGCAGTCTTGGACTTCTCGGCGCTGGCGAGCTCTAGTACCCGGTGGTCCCCAGGCGGCGTTGGGCCGCCTCGAGCTCGGCGCGCAGGTAGGCGTTCTCCTGCTGGAGCTGGGCGATGTACTGGTCGCGCTGGGCGATCGCCTCGGCGTACTGGGAACCACCGGCGCCGGGCTGGCCGGCGGAGGAGCCGGCGTTCAGCTGCGCCTCAAGGGCCTCCATCGTCGAGACCACCTGAGCGAGGAAAGCATCAACCTGGTCGATGTGATACCCCGACCACCGGGTGGTCGAGAACCGGATGTTCCTGACGCCCTCGGACGTCAGGAGGCTCTCGGCCCGCCGGTGCGAGGGGCCCGAGGATGCCTGTGACGTGCCGAGCCGCTCCTCGAACTCCCGCATCGTGGTGGTCACCTCGTCGAGGAACTCGTCGACCTCATCCTGGTTGTAGCCCTCCTTGAATGAGGAGACCTCGAACTTCACGTTGAGGACGTCGTCAGCTGTCAGCAGCGTCATGCTCTTCTACTCCTTGTTGCCACATTCTGTGCGTGATCCCGATCCCGTGACCCGCAGTCCCAGCTGCTGCGCCAAGAGCGGCGCGAGCTCGCTGAGCTGCTGGCTGTTGACGGTCGCCCCGGCCAGGGAACCGACGCCGCTGACCACTGTCATCTCCAGTCCGCGCAGGTCGACGTCGCTCAGGCTCCCGTCGTGCAGGCGCAGCGTGCCCACGCGGCAGTCCTCGAAGCGAACCCGCTGGGCGTCGATGCCGCTCAGGTCCAGCTCGTCGATCCGGGTGGCCCGGATGAGGACGTCGCGCACAGCGGTCCCGGCGAGGTTGGCGAAGCCCAGGCGGCAGTCCTCAATGAGGACGGATTCGACGTCGGCGTCGTAGAGCTCCCAGGCCCCGATACGGGAGTCGACCAGCTCCACCGTGCGCCAGGTGGAGCGTGGACTGTGAAGGTAGGTGGCGCTCAGCCGTTCCAGGTGGCAGTCGACCAGCCGTGCCGCGGCCAGGTCGGTGTCATTGGCGAAGACCTCCGAGAACCGGCAGCTGAGCAGACTGATCGCAGACAGGTCGCCGCCGCTGAGGTCCGCTTCGACCAGCTCCAGGTCCTCGACCATCTCACCGGCGGCGAGCTCATCGGCCTCGCCGTCGCGAAGGCGACCCAGGTCCGGTGCCGCGAGGACCGGCGGCCTCGGTGCGACCAAGGGGGAGGCGTCCTCGGCCGTGTCGGTCCGTCCTGCGGTCATGGTCCTTTTCTACCGCAGATCACCTGGCGGGACCGGGGAATGCGCTCCCCGGTGCCCGGGTGCGCAGGAGGAGTGCGTGTCCAAATCTGAGACAAAGGGGCTGCGAGGCCGTCCGTCCGCCGAGAGGAACCGCGGAATCATGCGGTTTTCTTTTCTGCGACTGAGCCCGGTCAAGGCCTTTGTCACAGATTTGGACACTGTGGGCCGTTTCTACTCGAATCGGACGGTGGTGCCGGCCAGCATGCGCCGGCCGTAGCGGGCGCTGGCCAGGGTCGCCACCACCACCAGCGCCAGGCACGCCCCCAGCACCAGCCAGTAGCCACCTCCGGGCCAGCCGATGCGGCGCCCCGAGACCCCACCGATCAGCGACCATGCGGTCAGCCAGCCCAGGCCGATGCTCATGACCAGGGCGGTGACCGTCGGCAGCGCCGCCTCGTAGGCGACCATGGAGCGCAGCGTCGCCGCCGGCATGCCGACCAGCCTCAGCAGACCGAGGACCCGCCGACGCCCCAACAGCGCCGCCACCGTCGAGACCCCGAGCGAGACCGCGGAGATGCCCGCGGCGATGAGGATGCCGATGTAACCCAGCTGGGCGAACTGGTTCTCCATAGCGCTGCCCTGGAGGGCCTGGATCGAGCTGGGTGAGGTCGGGGCGGTCCCCAGGGTCAGGCCGGAGGTGGCCAGGGCGGTGCGGGCCCGATCGATGGCCCCGGGGCTGGTCGGGTCGGTGGCCACCAGGATGATGGGCACGCCGTGCTCACGGGCGCTCGCCAGCTCCTCGGCGCTGACCGGCGACGGCGAGGCCGCCGCGTTCTCGTACAGCCAGCGGGTGCTGATGCTCACCGCGCCATCCGGGGACGCCACGTGCGGTGCCCCGAGGGCCTCAGCCTTGTCGGCCTCGAGGATGACCCGACTGTCCTGCTTGCTGCCCCCGCTGATCCTCCCCACGGCGACCGTCGTCACCCCGGGCACGGCGGCGAGCCGGTCGACGGCGCTGTGCAGGGTGCCCTCGTCGCTGACCGCCGGCGTCGCCCCGAGCGTCGTGGGGCTCAGGTGCCCACCGCCCTGTGTGACGTCGCGGGTCCCCGCGGCGGCCGTGATGGCGACGGCGAACACCGTCATGGCGTAGACGGCGATGACGACGCCAGCCACCGCCCGGAAGACTGCCCGGGGGTGCTGAGTGATCCGGTTGAAGCCGATGACCTGCGCCGCGGAACGGGCCAGGGCCCTGCCGCCTCGTGCCACCCACCAGGTCAGGACCGGCCCGGTCCACACCAGCCCCAGCATCGCGCACAGGAAGGAGGCGGGCAGCAGGTAGATGGTCAGGTCGGAGTCCTGGCGGGCCACCGTCGGGGTGCTGATCAGCCCCGCCGTCCCCAGGATCACGGGTGCCAGCGAGATGAGGCGGGGGCGGCGCTCGGTGCGTTCACGGGACCCGCCCAGCGGGCCGAGGTCGGCCCGTCGCGTGCGCCACCAGGCCACGGCCGCCGCCCCCGCCGTGGTCACGACGACGGCGAGGACCGCGTTGACCGGGGAACGCAGCAGGTCGGAGTAGTAGAAGCGGCTGGTTCTCAGCGTGATCTGCGCGGCCAGCGGGATCAGGGCCAGGTAGAGGGCCACGCCCGCCAGGGCGCCGACGAAGGTGGTGGCCCCGATCTCCAGGGCCGCGGTGCGGGCGACCTGCTGGGGCGTGGCCCCGATGAGGCGCAGCGTGGCGAAGCGCTCGGCCCGCTGCGCCGCCCCCAGGTCGGTGACGATCCCGACGAGCAGCAGCGCGGGCACGAGCACCGCGATGGCGCCGATGAGCGTGGCGATCCGATACGCCTCGTTCTCGAAAGAGATGCCCTGGAAGGAGGTGACCACCTGGGGCGGGATGTAGAACTCGGAGGCGGCCACGGTCCCCAGGTCCGTCCCGACGACGGCCACCAGCGAGTCCGGGCCCTCAACGGCGTCGGGTGACAGGACGCCCACCTGCTTGCCGTAGCGGTCACCGAGCTGGTCGGCGGGTAGGAAGGCGATGCGCTTGGCCAGGGCCGGTGAGGCCAGGTACTCGCCGCGCTTGGGGACGACGTCGGCCCCCGGGATTCTCACCGAGGTGGTGCCCGACTGCGGCAGGGCCACCCTCAGGATGGTGATCGGCTGGTTGTCGACGACGTCGAAGTTGCTGGCGACGGCCAGCTCGCCGTCGGTCAGGGCATGGTCGGGCTGGAGGTCGGCGTGGTTCGACTGCTCGGAGAGGCCGGGCATGAGGGCGGTGGACGCCCAGCTGGAGCGCATGCTGCGCTCGGGGAAGGCCTGGGCGGCGGCCAGCAGCATGAGGAACAGGGCCACCCCCACCATGACGCCGGCGACGATCCCGGCCAGGCGGCGCCGGGCGGAGCGGTCGTTGGCGACGAGCAGCCGGGTCAGGGCGATGCGGCTCATGACCGGCCCCTCTGACTGCCCGGACTGCCCGGACTCCCTAGGCGTCCCGGCTCGGCGTGCTCCGGTCGGCTCGGGCCGGCTGCGGCGTGCGTGGCCCCGGGACCGATGCGTCCGTCGCGCACGGTGACCTCCCGGTCGGCGTAGGCGGCGACGCGCGCGTCATGGGTGATGATGACCAGGCCGGCGCCTCGGGAGCGCACCGAGTTCAGAAGCACCTCCATGGTGCGCTCGGCGGCCAGGGAGTCCAGGGAGCCGGTGGGCTCGTCGGCGAAGAGGAGTCGCGGGTTGGTCACCAGTGCCCGCGCGACGGCGGCCCGCTGCGCCTGCCCGCCCGAGAGCTGGGTGGGGCGCTTGTCCAGGTGCTTGCTGAGCCCCAGCTCGCCCAGGGTCTCGCGGGCCTGGGCCAGTGCCCGCCGGCGCGGGGTGCCCGCCAGGAGCAGGGGGATGGTGACGTTGTCCAGGGCGGAGAGGTCCGGCAGGAGCTGGCCGAACTGGAAGATGAAGCCGAACTCCTTCAGGCGCAGGCGGCTGCGGGCCGCCTCGTCGAGGGCTGCGATGTCCTGCGTCGTGTCGCTTCCGTGGTAGTCGACGCGCCCGGCGTCGGGCACGAGGACCCCGGCCATGACGTGCAGGAGCGTGGACTTGCCCGAGCCTGACGGGCCGGTGACGGCCAGGACCTCACCTGCCAGGATGTCCAGGTCGACGCCGCGCAGCGCGTGGGTCTGCCCGAAGCTCATCTCCAGGCCGCGGGCGCGCATGATGACCTCGCCCGGCGGGTCAGTCTCGCCCCGACTGGGTGCGGGGGTGACGCCGGTGGTGTTCATGAGCGCACCTCCTCGCGCAGCTCGCTCAGGCGGGCCGCGGTGGTCTCCATCCAGCGCAGGTCGGCCTCGATGTGGAACAGGGCGTGGTCAGCCAGCAGCACCGTGCGCAGGTCGCCGTCCTGCTTGAGGCGGGTCAGCTCGCGCATGCGCGCCATGTGCTCGGCGCGTTGGAGGTCGAGGAGGCGCCCGGCGTCGTCGTCGAGCATGAGGGCGATGACGGTCTTGGCGAAGATGTCGGCCTGGACGTCACCGGCTGGGGTGACCGGGGTCAGCAGCCACTGCTCGACGCTTTGGCGCCCGGCGTCGGTGACCTCGTAGCGCTTGCGCTCCGGGCCGGCGCCGGGCTCGGTTTCGACCTGCGTGATGAGCCCGTCGCGCACCAGGCGGGCGAGCGTGGCGTAGACCTGGCCGTAGGCCAGCGGTTTGGAGGCCGCGAACCAGTGGTCCCAGGAGCGTTTAAGGTCGTAGCCGTGCCCCGGCCCGGCGCTGAGCAACCCAAGAAGAGTGAGTCTGGATTCCATGCCGGCGACTATACGCTGAGTGTATACACCGACGATATACTCCGCGAGGAGGAGAAACCGAGCCGTGTTCGTGAGGCTGTGTCGAGTCGCGCGTTCGTAGGGTAGCCCTCGCGTTCGTACCTTTACCCTACTGTGTTGTCTCATGACTTCTGAGAGTTTCGGATGTCATGACATCT
>NZ_KV810931.1:18268-40246 GCF_001812965.1 Actinomyces sp. HMSC075C01 | reverse complement strand
ACTATCGAGTTCTCAAACAACACACCCACCGAGATTTGAGACCAGGAAGAATTCCTTGCTTGCCTCTCGAAGGCGACCGGACTAGCATAAGCAGGTTGTCGTTCGGGAATCAAATTCGGATCGCGTGACCCTGATCTCTGAACTATTCTGCTTTTCTCCGTACCGACTGGATTGCTCCCGCCGTTCCGGCGTTTCCGCCGTCCGGCGCCGCCGTCGAACCGTGAGGTCGCGTCGGCAGCGAGGAGTACTATAGGCAGGCTTGACGGCCTCCTGTCAAACGACTTTCGCGCGACCTGCGTCACACCACAGTTCCTGAGGTGCCAGACCTGCTCTCCCCGCTCCGTCGCCTCGCTTCACCGCTGCTCCACTCGGCACCGAGCCGCGTATGTGCTCAGGAGGTGTGAGTACGGGAGGCCTGGTAGGCGGCCCCCACGATGCCGGCGGTGTTGAGCAGCTGGGCCGGGACGATCGGGGTCTTGAGGTCGAGCAGCGGCAGGTACTTCTCGTGCTTGCGGGAGACGCCCCCGCCCACGACGAACAGGTCCGGGGAGAAGAGCATCTCCACGTGGGAGTAGTAGCGCTGGAGGCGCTTGGCCCACTTCTTCCAGGACAGGTCCTGGGCGGTGCGCTGCCCGGCCGAGGCCCGGCTCTCGGCGTCGTAGCCGTCGATCTCCAGGTGCCCGAGCTCGGTGTTGGGGACCAGGGTTCCGTCGACGATGACGGCCGAGCCGATCCCGGTACCCAGGGTGGTGACGATGATGGTCCCGGGCACGTCCTTGGCGGCACCGAAGGCGACCTCCGCCAGCCCCGCGGCGTCGGCGTCGTTGAGCCCAGTCACCGGCCGGCCCAGGTGCTCGCGCATGAGCTCGGTGAGGTTGACGCCAGTCCAGGACTTGTCGAGATTGGCGATGAAGGGAACGGTGCCGTGGACGATCGGAGCGGGCAGAGCCACGCCGACCGGGACGTCGTCGCCCACCTCGAGCTGCTCGAGGAGCTCACGGCACACCTCGGCGACAGCCGCGGGAGTGGACTCCTCAGGAGTATCGATGCGGACGCGCTCACCGATGAACGTGCCCGTGGCCAGGTCGACCAGGGCGCTCTTGACGCCTGATCCGCCGATGTCAATCCCGCATGCCACAGAAACTGCCGGTGCTGTCGAAGTCATGAGGTCCTCCTGGTACTACGCGTCCTCGCGGCCGCCGCCCAGCCTAGTGCAGGGACGGCGACCGCGAGGACGGTCGGAGGAAGCGATGGTTGCCGGAGACTCCAGCAGCGCCCCTCAGTCGCGAGTGCTCTCCTGGCGGGCGCCCCGGTTGAGGTACCACAGAGTGCCGACGAACAGCACCACGCCCACCCAGGGGGCGATGCCGGCGAAGCCCTCAGGCATGATGGCCAGCGGGTCCGCCTTGCCGCCGAAGGCCACGACGATCCCGGCGTAGACCACCCCGGAGATGTCGACGCTGATGGCCTTGAGAGCGTTGAGGAAGCACAGGGCCGCAGAGGCGATCGTCTGGACGATGTTGTTCTCCTGGATCGTGTGATCGGAGAAGCGGCGCAGGATCGCCATGGAGATGACGGCAGCCGGGATCGAAGTGGCGAAGGTGAGCCCCACCTTGAGGCCGAGGTAGACGTTCGCCGCGGTGAAGATGAGCGTGATGATGCCGCCGATGATGATGCCGCGGGCAGTCAGCTCCTAGACCGAACCGGAGCCGGCACTGGACGGCTTCGCCGCGCTGGAGCCGCGTGAGGTTGTTGTGGACATGGTGAGATCTCTCGATGTCGGGACGATTCCGAGGCGAGACCAGCGCTGTGTCCGAAAACGATCGTTAACAACTCATTCGATGCACAACGGATCATGGCGGCCGTCGTCGTCCTCAACACTTCGACCGAATCTTCATAGAAGACCCGGAGCCGCGTCTTTCATGAAGTTTTGGTCGAGGTCGAGAACCCAGCCAGGTAGGAGGCGGCCATGTCCTCGTGAGCGTGGCCGGCCTCGGCGACACGGTCGAGCCGGGCGGAGAAGGCCTCCATGCCATCGAGCCTCAAGCCGGCTTCACGGGCGAGGTCGAGGATGAGGTGGGCGTCCTTGCCGGAGGTGTCCACGGCGAAGTTGGCCGGGCTCAGAGCGCCCCGTTCAACGAGGTCGGCCTTGACGCGCAGGAAGGGCAGGTCCAGGCCACCGCCGTCGAGCACCTCGAAGAACTGGGCCGGGGGCACACCGATCGCCTTCGCCAGGGTGACGATCTCGCCGGCGGCGTTGGACACGGCGATGACCCAGGAGTTGACGACCAGCTTGAGGCGGGTCGAGGTGGCGGCGGCACCGTCCTCGCCGGTCCACACCGTGCGCGACCCGACGGCGTCCAGGACCGGAGTGACCAGCTCACGGCCGGAGGCAGGGCCGGCGGTCATGATGACAAGGGTGCCGGACTCGGCGGGCTGGCGGGTCCCGGAGACGGGCGAGTCGTAGAAGAGGACCCCGGCGGACTCCGCGATGGCGGCCAGGCCGGCCACATCATCAGGGCCGACGGTGGTCATCTGCAGCCAGGCGGCGCCGGGGCGCATGGCGGGGGCGGTCTCGCGCATGATTTCGGCGACGGCGGCGCCGTCGAAGAGCATGGTGATGACAACGTCGGCCCCCTCGACGGCGGCGGTGGCGGTGGGGGCGACCTCGATGCCGTCGTCGGCCAGGGGCTGGGCACGTGAGATTGTGCGGTTCCAGGCGCGCACGGCATGGCCGGCGCCAGCGATGTTGCGAGCCATCGCCGAGCCCATGATTCCGGTACCGAGTACGGCTACGGTCAGCTGAGACATGCTTCTCCCTTGATTTTCTCTGATCGAGCTTGTTGACCTGTCCTTGGTCGGCCACCTGCCTGGGCACCCTCCGGTACCCAGGCAGGTGGCCGTCCTTCGCACACGACCATAGGCGCCCGGCTCACTCGGAAGCCAGGACGCCGGCGATCCTGTACAGGGCGACAGCCAGGAGGAATGCGAGGCCAGTCATGAGACTGGGGCCCCAGAAGCCGGGGAGTCGGGTGAGAAGGTCCCCGCCGACGGCGCCGGCGATCGTGGCACCGAGGTACATCGCCGTGTTCGACAGTGAGGAGACGGTTCCTCGCGCCTGGCCTGCGTGGGCCTGCAGCTGCCCCATGAGAACCGGCAGGAGGAAGCCGGCGACCACCAGGGCCGCGGCGAAGGCCATGACGGCACCCCACATGGTGTGCACAATGAGCGGCATCGCAGCGGCCAGGAGGTAGAACGCGCCCTGGACGAGGATGCCGGCCCACAGCGACCGCCGCTCACCGATCCTTGCAACGAGCCGCGGACCGAGGATCGACCCCAGCGCGGTTCCCAGTCCGATCGTCATCATGGCCTTCCCGATAGCGGTCTGCGAGGCACCGAAGTCCTTGGCCAGCCAGGAGCCGATGAAGGAGAACGAGGCGTAGTTGCCGGTCTGGAACACGAGGTAGGCGAGGAGCGACCACCGCAGCACCCGAGAGCCGAGGACCCTTCGGTAGGAGCCGACGACGTCGACGGGCTCCCCGACCGGCCGCACATGCGGGAACGCGATGAAGAGAAGTCCCCACAGGACGACGCTGACCGCCGCAACCACGAAGAACGGCAGCTGCCACCCTCTGACCGACAGGTAGGAGCCGATCGGCACGCCGGCCACCTGAGCAACCGCAAGTCCCGCGGTCGCATAGCCCATGACCTTGATGATGGACGGCCGGGGCACCGTCATCGGGATGGAGGCCCAGATCTGGGAGCTGACGAAGGCGGCGCTCACGCCGGCCAGGAAGCGGGCGGCGACCATGCTCCAGAAGCTCCAGGCCAGACCGCACGCGCAGGTGAGAACGGCGAAGGCCGCCAGGCCGGAGAGGATGACCCGACGTCGGTCGTGGCGGTCAGAGACGGGTCCGGCCACGAGGGCGAACAGCGCGTACCCCAAGGCGTAGGCGGAGACCAGCCAGCCTGCGCGGGACAGGGGGACGTCGAGCTCTCGCTGGAGCAGGGGCAGCAGGGGCGCGACGAGGAAGGTGTCGGTCCCGATGGCGAACATGGTGAAGAAGGACAGCCATCCCATGGTCGAGACGCGAGCACTCTTCGGCGGCACCCTCTCGTCATCCACGGACACATGCGTTGAGACACGAGCTTCTTCCGTCATCCCAAACCTCCTTAGTTTGATGTTTGACGAACTAAGAATTATTCGAGACGCTACCGTTGTCAACCCCATCCCAGCGCACGCCGGGGCGACGGTCGGAACAGACGGGACAGAAAGGCAGGGACGATCCGTGAAAGACAGGGAACTCTTCCACCCCGAGGCGGCCGACATCTCCCTGGACGCGATCCTGGGCGCCCTGTCCGACCCCATCCGCCGCGACGTCCTGCGCCGGATCGCCAATGAAGGCGCCCTGTACTGCGGTGACCTGAGCTACGACGTCGTCAAGTCCACGATGTCGCACCACTTCCGGGTGCTGCGCGAGTCTGGACTCATGCACACCGAACGAGAGGGCAAGCACCGGCGCATCACCCGGCGCGACGACGCCATCGAGCAACGCTTTCCGGGGCTGCTGGCCGCCGTCGGCCTGCCCGCGGGCAAGGGGCAGTGGCCGGACTGACGACCGCCCGGGCGAGCACTCTCACGGTGCCAGGACAGGCCGCGCCCGCCGCGTCACTCACCGGGAGGTCCCTCGACCTGCTGGCAGGTGTTCCACCCCATCTTGGCGCTGGTGACCATCCCCCAGACCCGCAGGGGACGCAGAATCGGTGCGGACCACAGCGTCGCCACCGGGGACAGGAGGAGGGCCGGCGTACCTCTGGGGGGGCCGCTGGTGTCCGAGCGCCACACGGAGATGTACCGCGAGCCCTGCGCCAGCCCGAGAGACACCACGCACCCCATTCACACCGATAACCCACAACACCCGCCTGGGCCCAGGACGGCAACGAGGCCCGAACCGAAACCATCGACGATGGTAAAGGTCCGAGCCTCATGCGTGTGGTGGAGCTAGGGGGATTCGAACCCCCGACCTTCTCATTGCGAACGAGACGCGCTACCAACTGCGCCATAGCCCCAAGTGCGAACTGATCCTAGCATCGCCGCCGGGAGTCCTGGCAAGTTCGGTGGCGGTGAGCCCGCCCACCGCACCCGGGCCGCCGGGCGACGAGCCGCGGCAGTCCCTGCACTACTCGCCGGCTGCTCGCCGCCCCTCGAGGATGGCGTCGAGGTCGATGGGGTGGAAGAGCTCCTCCTCGTCCTCCACCGGAGCTGGGACGTAGGCGCGGGCCGACTGCGGGCGGGCGGGCACCGGTGCGCAGGTGCCCGGGTCGACCACCGGGTCGGCGTAAGAGCGCCGGGGCGCCCTGGCCGCCAGCGTGTAGGTCGGGGCGGGCACGTGGACCGGGCGCCAGCCCTGGGGCGGGGTCGACGTCGTCATCTCCTCCTTGACGGCTCCCCCCGCCTCTGCCGGGGCAGCGGTAGCAGGGGCCTGCGGGCGGCCGACGGGACGGGCAGACTCAAAGGTAGCCCGGGGAGCGGACTCGGCAGTGCGCCGAGCCGGCTCGGCGGCGACCTGCAGGGACGGGGCCGCAGCCGCGCGCTCTTGCGCCTCCTGCTCAATGGCGGTCGCCTCGGCGAAGAGCTTGCCCCAACCGGACAGGCCGCGGGAGGCTGAGGCCGACAGGGAGGCGACGAAGTCCTTGGTGCGCGGCGAGCTCTCCTCGTCGCCATCGCGGGAGACCGCCTCGCGCACTCCCATGTCCCGGGTGACCCTGCCGGCATGGCGGGAGGGCACGTAGACCGAGGCCCGGCGGGTCGCCTCACGTTCGGCGGCCACCGCAGCGGCGGTCTCGTCATCGAGGTCGGCGTCGAGCCTGGCCAGGCGCTCCTCCTCGGAGTCGACGGTCTGGGAGGGACGGGCAGCAGCGGTGCCGGTCCCGGTCGCCTCGGCGGGGCTGCCTGCTGCGGTCTCAGCGGACACGGCGGGCTCAGCCTGCGCCGCGCCAACGGCCTCACGGGGCGACGACGCCGAGCTCGCGGCCGGCCGCTGGGCGTCCTCACGGGCGAGGCGCTCGATGAAGGGATCCTGCGCGCCGGAGTCACCGGCGGACTCGACAGACTCAGCCGACACCGCCGACACGGCTGGCGAGGCGGCACTGGCGCCGACAGCACCACTGGAGGCGCTGTGCGCACCGTCGACGACGGAACGGGGCGCGCCCACGACCGAGGCCGATGAGCGCCGGCCGGTCAGGGTCACCAGGGTCTGCTCGAGCTCGGCGATGCGACGGCGCTCACGGCGGTCCGCCGCGGCTGAGGCCAAAGCGGCCCGGTGCCCGGCCACCATCGAGGTTCCCAGCAGGGCGGTGGGCAGCAGGGCGGGCCACCACGGCAGTGCGGTGACCAGGCCCAGCACCCAGGCGCCGAGCGAGACTCCGAGCAGGACGCTGGCGACGATCCCGCGGTGCGAGGCGGCGACCCGGCGGCGCTCACGCCCCTGGGCGTGAACCTGGCGGGCACGGTCGAGCTCACGCTCGGTGCGCAGGGCGCGCACATTCCTCACGGCGGGCCTGTTCATCACCCTCACCTCCGGTCGACGTCGAAAGAGCTCCGCATGCCCACTGTTCGCGCAGGTGTCGTCGCGTTCGACGGCGGCCGCACCCGTGGCCAGGACCCGCAGCTCAGCCGAGTAGCGGTCCTGGACGTTGGAGCGGCGAGTCATCTCGCGGCGCCCCACCAAAAGCGGAAGGAGGTACACGGAGAGAACCGTGATGAGGGCGATGACTGCCCAGATCTCGATTCCCACACAGCAACCGTAAGCGCGCCCGCCCTCGTCCCCGCGCAGGAACACTCCGGCTTTCCTTCGAAATACCTGGGATTCACGACGTCACACTGTCAGCATGACACCCCTGCCACCACATGAGTCACACGCGTTTCTTCCGTCTCTTTGAGCACGCCGTGACCGATCGGCCGACAGCCAGCCCGAACGCGCCGTCGCCGCACCCGCCACGACCCCGCGAGCGCCCCGCCCCCCCACCGGCGCGCACGCCATGAAGAACCGTCATCCGCGCGCCAGTCGCTGCTCGAAGCCGGTGCCATTGGGCCCGTGGACCTCCTCAGCAAGGGCCGCGAAGGAGACGTGGTCGGCCCAGGCTCCGTTGATGTGCATGTAACCGCGGCGCAGCCCCTCCTCGCGCAGCCCGAGACCGCGGCACAGTGCCAGGCTGCGCTCGTTGTCGGGGCGCACGTTGATCTCCACGCGGTGCAGCCCCACCGGCCCCAGCAGGTGGTCCAGGACGAGGGCCACCGCCAGGCGCATGATCCCCCTCCCCTGCCAGGCCGAGCCGATCCAGTAGCCGACCTGGGCGCTGCGCGTGGCCCCCCAGATGATCGGGTCGACGGCGATCTGGCCGGCGAAGGCGCCGTCGACCTCGACGACGAAGGGCATCGCCTCGGCGAGCCTGGCCCGGCGTGTCTGGCGACGCAGGAAGACCGGGAAGGTGCTCAGCGTCTCCCCGCCGCCGACCGGCAGGGTGGCCTCCCAGGGGGCGAGTCGGTCGTTGTCCGCCAGCCGCAGCACCCTCCAGGGCGCCTCATCCTCGGCCCGCAGCTCGCGCACGACGATTGAGGGGCGCTCGGGCGACTGCGTGGCACCGGGTCCCCGCTCCTCCTGGGCGACTTCGGGCTCGAGGCGCACCGGCCAGGTGAAGCGCGCCGGCGCCCCCGCCCCGAGCAGCAGGCCGGCGACGGCCCGCCTTAGTCCCCCGCCGAGAGTGCCGGCGGACGTCGTCGAGGCCGAGTCGGACATCAGGCGTCCAACAGGAGGCAGTGGAGGGTATCGCCGGCCACCACGGTGCTCGTGTCCTCGGGCACGACGGCGATGGCGTTGGCCTCGGACAGGCCGTGCAGCCGGACCGTGCCCGGCGGCGTCGTCGGCTCGGCGCGGTATCCGCGGGAGGGCGAGCCGCTGACGCGCACCGGGACGAACTCGCGCTTGCCGCTCGGGGAGTGCCAGCCCTCGGAGATGGTGGCCGGCAGGCTGGAGCGGTGCAGGGAGGCGCGTCCGGCGATCTGGCGCAGGACCGGGCGCACGAAGGTCTCGAAGGCGATCTGAGCACTGACCGGATCTCCGGGCAGGCAGAAGATCGGGGTGCCCTCGACCGTCCCCACACCGAGCTGGCGGCCCGGGGACATGGCGACGGCGTCAAAGCGCACCGAGCCCAGGGGAGCCAGAACGTCTTTGACAGTGTCCCCCTGCCCGACACTCAGGCCCCCGGTGGTGATGAGGACGTCGGCGCGCACGAGCTGGTCCTCGATGGTGTCGGCCAGGGCGCGCAGCTCGTCGGGGACGGCGGCCACCCGGAAGGCCTGGCCGCCGGCGTCGGTGACCGCGCAGGCCAGGGCGTGGCCGTTGGCGTCGAAGACGTCCCCGGCCTCGCGGGACTGACCGGGCTCGACCAGCTCGTCCCCGATGGAGACCACGACGACGCGCGGGGCGGGCCGCACGCGCACCCGGTGCATCCCAAGGCCCGCCAGGAGGGCCACGTGGCGGGCGCTGATGCGCGCCCCCCGTTTGAGGACGGTGGTTCCCGACTTCACGTCCTCGGCGCGGCGTCGGACGTTGTCGCCGGCCGAGACGGCGCGGTGGATGGCGACCCGGGACTCACCGCGGTCGGTGTCGGCCCAGGGGATGACGGCGTCGGCGCCCAGCGGCATGGGGGCCCCGGAGTCGATGAGGACGGCGGCCCCGGAGACGAGGCGGCAGGGGCGCATGTCGCCGGCGCGCACCGCGTCGACGACGTCGAGCACGAGCGGGTTGTTGTGGTCGGCCTCGGTGACGTCCTTGGCGATGACCGCATAGCCGTCCTGTCCGGCCAGGTCCACGGCGGGCAGGTCGATTCCGGCGACGACGTCCTGGGCCAGGACGCATCCGACGGCGTCGGGCAGGACCACGTCGAGGGGTGCTGCCGCCTGGGCGATCTCCAGGCAGGCGGCCAGGTGCTCGGCCACTGTTCTCATGGCACTCAGGTTACCGTCAGGTTGACGACACGCGCCGTGCCCCGCCGGGACGAACGATTCAGATGCAAGATGTCATCACCTGCGAGGATGAAGCCATGACGACCGGCGCGCTGGACCTTCCCGATACGGGCCGACTCGAGCTCGACGACGCCAAGGACGAGCTGCGCAAGGTGCTGCGGGCGCACCGTCGCGCCCATCACCACCACCCGACCCAGGGGCACACGGCGGACTGCGAGGCACTGACCAAGCACGCCCTGGAGGCGGTGGCCGGCGCGCAGAGGGTGGCCGCCTTCGTGTCGGTGGGGGCCGAGCCCTGCACCCGGCTGCTGCTGGAGCGGCTTCACGAGGGCGGCGTCCAGGTCCTGCTGCCGGTGCTCGGACCCCGCCTGGCGCGCTGCTGGGGGCTGTTCCAGGGAAGTGAGGACCTGGCGGAGCGGGCACCGAGGCGGCCTCCGGAGCCCAGCGGCCCCACGCTGCCGGCTGACGCGGTCGGCCAGGTCGACGCCCTCATCATTCCGGCACTGGCCGTGGACAGTGCCGGGCGCCGTCTGGGGCAGGGCGGAGGCTGGTACGACCGGATGCTGCCCCTGCGCTCCCCCGAGGCCCACACCTTCGCCATCCTCCACCCCGAGGAGCTGGTGCTCGGGCCGCTGCCGGTGGAGGAGCACGACGAGCCCGTGGACGCCGTCATCACGGCCCAGGAGTGGTTCCTGCTGGCCGCCGGCTCACCTGCGGCCAGCAGGTCCTCGGAGGTCTGAGCCCGCCGACGTCGCCGACTCCCGGGGGCCACAGACTCGTCGGAGGCGCCCCCTGTCCACAGCGCCGACGAGCGGGCGTGCCAGAAGGCCACCGGCCACCGACCCTGATGGCATGAGACCTCGCCACGGACTGCCCCACCGCCCCGCTCTCAGCGCCTCGAGGGAGCCTCAGGATCCCCGCGAGAAGTCGCCGCGCTCCGTTGCATCCGGCTCCCGCCCGGCCCGTCCGGGCAGGCTGGCCGGGTGGGCCGGGGACCGTCCATCACTCCTGCTGTGGCGCCATCGCCACCTGGTGGTGGCCCTCTGCCTGGGAACCGCGGTCCTGGTCGCCCTCAGCGTGCTGCGTCCCGGCCCCGAACACGGGCAGCAGGTGCTCGTTGCCTCGCGCTCGATCAGTGCCGGTGTGATCCTCACCGAGCAGGACGTCGCGATCAGCACGCTTCCGGCCGGTGCCCTGCCTCAGTCCCCGTTGACCTCCACGGACCAGGCGATCGGGAGCCGGGCCGCGATCTCTCTGGAGAAGGGCACGGTGCTGACGGCCTCGATGACCAGCGGCGGCTTGGCCCAGCAGTTGGGAGACGACGAGCGACTGGTCCAGGTACCCATCGACGTCGGAGCCGAGCTGGCCCACCCCGGCGCACGGGTGGACGTCATCGGGCAGGCCCCCGCGGACTGGACACCACTGGAGCAGGACGGCGCTCCCCCGGGCGGAACAGCACAGAATCCCGGAGAGCAGCCCGAGGCCCCCGCCACTCCGCAGGGCCCGGAGAACAGCGCGACAACGGCTCCCCCAGCCGACCCCGGCACCCCTTCTTCACCGACCGACCAGGGATCACCAGGATTTCAAGAGTCTTCTCAGAGCATTTCCCAAGGAATACCTGCCGCGTCTTTTGGAACGCACAGCACAGTTCTCTGTTCTGGAGCGCGAGTAGTGACGATTCAGCAGACCGGAGAGGGTGGGCAATGGACAGGAAACAAGAAAGTAACACTTATCACACTAGTTATTCCCGCAAGTAGCGTTACTCTGGTAGTTGGTGCGGCTACGAATAGCACGCTCGGCATTGCGCTGAGCCCGTAATGCCGCTGCGGCGTCTTACGCGAATGATAAGACGCTTTCACTTTCAGCCCCCGATGGCGCGCCCCCGGCAGACGTCTGCCCGCGCCGCTAGAAAGGATCGCCATGATTAAGGGATTCAAGGAGTTCATTGCGCAGGGCAACGCCCTCGAGCTCGCCGTCGCCGTCATCATCGGTGGCGCCTTCAAGCCGATCGTCGACTCGATCACCACCGTCATCATGACCATCCTCGGTCAGCTCATCGGCCAGCCGAACTTCGACTCACTGGGAGCGTTCTCCCTGTACCAGAACGGTCAGTACACGTTCCACCTGGCCACCGCCCAGGAGCTCGCCACAAACGCTAAGGGCTACGTGATGCCCGGAACGATCATCACCACCGTGGTGAACTTCCTGCTCATGGCCGCCGCCGTCTACTTCGCCATTGTCCTGCCGATGAACAAGCTCAAGGAGCGCCTGGCCAAGCAGAAGGCCGAGGAGGAGGCCAAGGAGGTCACCGACGTCGAGCTGCTCACCGAGATCCGCGACCTGCTCTCGGCCAACGCCGCCAAGTAGTGAGTCCCGCAGCGATCTGATCATCGCCTCAGCGGAAGGCCCCGCCGATCCTCATGATCGGCGGGGCCTTCCCCTTTCCTGCGCCGCAGTGTCATGTGCTGCTCATGACTGCTGGAGCTTTCGGGTGTCACGGCATCCGAGACAGAGGCCGGACGCGCACTCCTGAGATCGCTTGCTCACGTCGGCCCGGGCGGTCGTGGCCGTTCATCGATACTGCGGTGGCGTTCTGCGTGTACTGCACGAGGGCGGGGTGCTGCTGGAGGAGGTTCGGGGATACTGCAGGTAGGTGGGGCCCTCGTGCAGTACGCACAACCCCCGACCACCGGGCTCCCCCATTGAGCGAGCGCCTCGCGTTCGTAGGGTAGCCCTCGCGTTCGTACCCTGAACCCCCGAACGCGAGGCATAAGGTACGAACGCGACGGCGGCCTACGCGGCCGACTTCGTCGCCAAGGCACCACGAAGTCGGCCCACCATCGCCTCCAGGACGATCAGCCCCAGTGCGGGGGGACGTCGCGCCGGAGGCGGGCGTCATTGGAGCCTGCACCACCGGGGGCGGGGGCGTCGAGCCCCTCTGCGGGGCCGCTGAGGGCGTCATGCTCGTAGTCGGCCCTCGCCAGGTCCTCCGGGCTCTGGCCGCGGGCCACACGCGCCTGGTCCCGGGCCGAGAGGGCGACCACCCGACGGCGACGGCGCGTGCTCCCGCGCCCAGGCGTCACGCCGCCGGCTGCGGCGGGCTCCGCCTCCGAGGCCCGCGCACAGCCCGATCCGCCTGCCCCGGCGGTATCATTCACGCCGTCACTCGCGGCATCATTCATAGCAACACGGTCATTCACTGCGTCATCCAGCACCGCTCGGGCGGCTCAGCGGGTGCGCCGCACGGCATTGGCCAGGACGGCGTCGATCCCCGAGCCGCGGCGGCGCAGAGCCAGCGCAGACCTCAGCTCCTCGACCTCCCCGGCCTCAGAGCGGCTCACGCCGTCGGAGCGGATCCAGGCCATGAGGTCATCGAGCTGGTCGTCGGAGTAGGCCTGCAGCGGCAGCCCCTGGGCGATGCGGGGGCGCTCGGTGCGCTCATGGGCCTCGGCGGCCTCGGCCTCGGACGCCTCCTCGGGAACGGCTCGCATCGAGTCGTCGACCCGCTCGGGCACGGCCTCCATGGCCGGGGCGGCCTCGCCCTGGCGCTCCACCAGGACGGCCAGGACGAGCTCCTCCACGGCTTTCGCCTCGGCCTCCGGGTCCACGAACACCCCGGCGGAGAAGGCCATGTGGACGTGCCACCCGCGCCGCTCGAGGCGTTCGACGCGGTGCCGGTCGCGCCGGCGCAGGCTGGGCTCGGAGACGTAGTCGACGTCGTCGGTCAGGACCGCCACGAGCAGCTCGTCGGGGTAGTCGGGGTGACCGATGGCCAGCGGGATGCGTACGCCGCCGTCGGTCCCGTAGCGGGGGACGACCGACAGGCCCTTGCGCCACAGGTGCTCGGCCAGGTCCACCAGGAGCCGGTCGGGCACCTTGCCGGCGGAGTTGCCGGACTGGGAGGAGTCCTCGGCTCGGGCCAGGACCTCACGCAGCAGGCGCGCCCCGGGAGCGCGCAGGCGGTCGCGGTCGATGTCGCCGGCGGCCAGGCAGGAGACCACCTGGGTGCTGCCCCGCGAGGCGCACAGGGCCTCGACGAGCCCCACCATGCCGCTGTGGTCCGAGACGGGCCCGAAGTTGTGGATGGTGCGTCCGTGCGGGGTCTTGGCGTAGCCCACCGAGATGATGATGTGGTCGCGCTGGAGGGCGCGGGCCTCGGCCAGCTCGACGACGGTGAAGGGCTCTGCCGCCCCGGGGGCGAAGAACTCCTCCAGTGCGGGGGCGCCGGCGGCCGCCCGGGTGATGGCCGAGCGCAGGGCCTCGGCGTGCAGGTGGTTGAGGGCGATGACGGCAAGGGATTCCTCGGGCCGGGTCAGGGCCCGGTCGATGACCATGTCGACGACGCGGGTGACCTCGGCCTCCACCGTCTCGACCGCGGTCTGCCCGGGCGCCGGCATGCCCCGCCCGTCCACGAGCTCCAGGGTCAGGGAGGTGTCCCCCGGCGGGGAGGGCACGGCCTCAACGACCCCCTCGTAACCGTTGGCCGCCAGGAAGGAGGCGATGCCGGCGTCGAGGCTGTTGCGGGCCGTCGGCAGGGTGCGCGAGGGCAGGAGCGGGCCGAGCTCGGCGGCCAGGCCGGTCGTGGCGCGCCGGGAGTCTCCGACGACGAGCACCTGCTCGGCGCGTACGAAGGCGGGCAGCACCTGCGGGACGGGCATGGGCGTGGAGGCGTCCAGCACGGCCAGGTCCACCACCGCGGTGGGCGAGAAGATCTGGGGCACGAGCGTGGGCGGGACGATCCAGATCGGCCGGGCCAGCAGAGCCATGGGGTGGGCGTCGATGATCTCCCGCAGCGGGACACCGTCCTCGCGGGCCAGCGCGATGTACAGGGCGCGGGCGTCGGCCTTGTCCTGCTCGACGGCGGCCCGCACCCGCCGGGCGCAGGCCTGGGCCACAGGGCCGGACAGGGAGCGCGTGTGGGCGGCGTCGAGCTCGCGCAGCGAGACGGCCATCTGGGACAGGGCGCGTGCGTCGAGACCGCCGAGGTCGGGGTCGGCGGCGAGGATCTGCGCCAGCAGGGAGGACCACCAGCAGTAGGTGAGCTCGGCCTCGAGCTGGTCGGCCTCGACGCCGCGGGCGGCCATGTCAGCCACGAAGTCGTTCAGTCCCAGGGCCTCGAGCTCAGTGCGGATGCGGTTGACCTCGGGGAGCTTCTGGGCGGTGAGGTCGTCGGCGGCCAGAGAGCGGGCCAGCTCCAGGAGATCCTCCAGGGGCATCTCCATGAGCACCGGGGAGTCCTGGGCGCGCCCCAGCAGCGGCTGGACCTCGGCCACGGCGCCGCGGGCGCGCCCGGCGGTGCGCCGCATCTCGTCCAGCCCCTGGGGCAGGCGGGGCCAACCGCCGTCGGGGTCGTGGCGGCGCCACACCTCGCGGCGGCGCTGGACCTTGACCAGCTCGGCGTGCAGGTCGTCGACGACGCGGCCCGGCCGCACCAGATCGTTGGCCTGCCGCGTGAAGCGCCGGCGCCGCGAGCCGTCCATGTGGATGCCCCGCTCGTCGCGCCAGCGCTTGGAGGCGGTAGCGATGACCATGTCGGCGGCGGAGCGCTCGAAGACCTCAGGCAGGAAGACGTCCAGGGACTCGCGCACGCCGTCGAACATGTCGAGCTGCTCGATCCACTGGCCCAGGTTGCGGGCCCGGCTCAGGCTGGTGGTGCGGGCGACCACGGCCGTGTGCTCCTGAATGGTGGGCAGCAGGTCGTTGGCCAGGGCGCGCAGGTGGACGAGCGCGTCGGTGGCCTCGTCCATGTCCTCCACCGGGATCCCGTTCCAGGCGCTGGAGGACACCTCCGGGGTGAACAGCCCCAGGGTGTGCCCGCGGCGCAGGAGGCCCAGGGCCCGCTCCCGGCTGTCCTCGTCAAGGCGGCCCAGGTGCTCGGCGTCGATGCGGGCCCGGGTGGTCGCCCGGTCACGGCGGCTAGTGAGCTCGGCGAGCTTCTGCAGCGCCTCGTAGGCGGAGACCGACCAGGGTTCGCGAGGCCGGTGCAGGGCGCGCACGTAGCGGTCCAGGCGGGAGCGCACCGAGGTGAGGCGGTCCCGCATGGAGATGATCCCGGCGACGTCGAGCTGGGGCGGCTGGACGCCCAGGCTCTCGCGGATCCCCTCGGAGGCGTGCTGGCGCCAGGCGGCGTCCTCGGTGAGGTCCAGGACCATGGATCCCAGGCCCTCCTCGCGCAGGGCTGCCGCGACGGCGTGCCCGTCGGCGCTGGTGGCGGGCACGTGCAGCACGGTGCGTCCGGAGGCGGCGGCGTCGGCGAAGACGGCGGCCAGGGTGCCGGCGACGTCGGAGCCGGGGGGCGCGTCGATGAGGAAGCTCGCGCCGGTGCCCACCGCCTCGATGACGTCGAGCTGGGCGGGCTCCAGGTCGCCCACGCCGCGCTCGGCGCCGGGGACCCGGTCGGTGGGGACGGCCGGGGGAAGCTCGACGCTGAGAGCCTCGCGGGCGCCCTCGTCCCCAGCGATGGCGGCGACCAGGGCGGAGGTGCGCGAGCGATCCAGGACGGCGTCGAAGTCCTCCACCAGGGCCTGGCCGGGGTGCACGAAGGCGCCGACGACGAGGCGCTCGTGGATCTCGAAGCCGGGCAGGAACTGCCGGCCCAGGGCGCCGATGCGGGCCAGGGCCGCACGCGGTGTGAAGCCCGCCGAGGACAGGGCGGCGCTGGCAATGTCCCCGATGTCGGTGGTGCACTGGTAGCGGCGCAGGGCCCGGGTGAGAACCGGGTTGACCTCGATGGTGGGGTCGAGGGTGAGGGTGGCGTCCGCGGTGGCGCTGGTCAGGCGCACGGGGCGCAGTAGGACGGGGGCGTTGACCGTGCGCACGCGCGGCGCCGAGGGGTCCTCGGGGACGGTCAGGCCGGCGGCGGCCAGGGCGTTGCGGGCGGCGTGCTCGGCGGCGATGCGCTCGACGTGCGGGATCTGGGCGGTCAGGTCCGCCTCCGGTGAGGCGCCGTCGGCCAGGTTGATGCTGCCGTCGTCCTCGCCGTCCTCGGGGACCGTCTCGTTCCAGGTGGCCACCCCGATGGCCAGGTAGACCGGTGCGACGCCGAACTGGCGGGCCAGGACGTCGGTGCGCGCCGAGACCTCCCGCAGGGACTGGCGGGCCTCGCCCAGGGCGTTGCGCTCGCGCACGATGCTGGACAGGTTGGTGGGGCGGCCGGCGTAGAGCTGGGCCAGGCCGGAGGGGTGGGCGGCGGTCAGGTCGACGACGCCGTCGAGCAGGGTGATGTCGTCCAGGCTGGCTACGCCCCCCAGGTCCACGAGCTGGCTGCGCCAGGTGGACAGGGCCGTGTCAATGCGCTCGCGCCGCTCGACGTCCGCCGCGCTCAGCGGCGGTGCGGGGGCGGGGCGCACCGGGGCGGGAGGCGCCGGCGCGGGGGCGGGCTCAGGCTGGCGCGGCGCCGCGGCCAGGGCCCCCAGGTCCGCGGCGAAACGCCGTCGACTCGCGGTTTGATCCGAGCCGGCCGAGGATCGGGCACCCTTGCGCTCATCCTCCCGCAGGGCAGCATCGCGCCGTTTGCGGCCGAAGGAGAAGAACGAAGGCGTCATACGCTCAAGATATAGGCCGATCGACCCTTGGGCGTGGAGACGCACCGCGGCGTGGCACGCCCCATGGGCCAGTGGCGACATGGGCCGACCGGCATCGGCCGGTGCGCGGTGCGCCTGCGATCGGCGTGCCGGGACGCCGGGAGGAGCTGATCGGGTCTGCCCGACAACGAGGTTCGCCGAGCGAACCCGGTGGTGTCAGTGCCCTCGATTGGATTCGAACCAACGACACCCGCTTTAGGAGAGCGGTGCTCTATCCCCTGAGCTACGAGGGCCTGGGGGAAGACTACCAGCGGATCGACCCGCCCATGACCACTCGGGTCACGGGGCGGCGCCGCGACGAGCGAAGGTGGGCTCGCCGCGGCGGGCGGGACCTCAGGCCCGACCCCACGGGGTGGAGGTGCGCGAGGTGCGCCGCTCCCCCTTGGCCTGGTGCGTGGGGGCGACCAGCACGGGGCAGGAGGCGTGAGACAGGACGGCCTGGCTGGTGGAGCCCAGCAGGAGTCCGGAGAAGCCCCCGCGTCCACGCGAGCCAACCACGATGAGGTCCACGGCGGTGGAGAACTCTGCCAGGAGCTCGGCCGGGTTGCCGTCCAGGGCGTGGCGGCGCACTGTGACGCCCTCGTGGCCCTCAAGGGCCTCGTTGATGGCGCGGTCAAGTCCCGAGCGGACATCAGCCAGGACCTGCTCACGGTCGACGGCAGCCGGCAGCCAGGCCAGCGCCCCGGCCCCGGAGGCCATCGGCACGGCGGCGATGGCGGTGAGCTCGGCGCCCCACGCCTCCGCCTCGGTCACGGCCCACTTGAGGGCCCGGCGGGCCGAGGAGGAGCCGTCGACCCCGACGACGATGCGGCGCACCGGCGTGTAGTCGGCACCCTCGTTGTGCCGGGGCACGACGACGGCCGGGCAGTGGCTGTGCGCGGGCAGGGCCGAGGAGACGGTTCCCAGGAGCCGGTCGGCGAAGCCGCCGCCTCCCCGAGTGCCGACGACGGCCAGCGTCGCCTCCTCGGAGAGGTCGACGAGAACCCCGGCCGGGTCCCCGGTCTCCAGGGAGGAGGTGACGGCCACACCGGACTTCTTGACACGCTCGACTGCCTCATCAATGACAGCCTGGGCGCCGGACCTGATGGCCGAGTCGTCGAGTGCCGCGTAGCCGCCGTCGAGGGAGGCGGTGGTGAAGGAGGGCAGGGAGTAGGCGCACAGGATGTGGACGCGCCAGCCCTGGCACTCGGCGCGCGCCACGGCCCAGTCCACTGCCGCCAGGGACTCCGGTGAACCATCGACTCCAACGAGGACGACGTTGTCATCAGTCATGGGATCTGCCCTTTCTCGAGATAACGGTCTGCGACCCAAGGAACATTCTGCCCCGAAAAGGGGTGTGGGGACCACCACATGAGACGGTTGTCCTCATTTTGCTCCCCGGAGGCGCCCCGATGACCGGCCTGACACGCCGTGAGGGGCGGGCGCCAAATGGCAACCCACCCCTCACGGTGAAGACTTCAGCGTCTGGGATCAGCCGACGCGGACGAAGCTCGGGGAGCCCCAGAGGTCGCGGTAGACCACACCGGTGTCCTCGCTGCCGGCGTCGATGACCTTGCCGTCACCGGCGTAGATGCCGACGTGGCCGGGCCAGGTGACGAGGTCGCCGGGCTGGGCCTCAGCGGCGGACACCGGGGTGCCGGACACGGCCTGCTCGCCGGAGGTGCGGGGCAGGTTGATGCCGACCTGGGAGTACACGTACTGCGTGAAGCCGGAGCAGTCGAAGGCGTTCGGGCCGGAGGCGCCCCACACGTAGGGGGAGCCCACGTACTGCATGGCGATGGCCACGACAGAGGAGTTGGCGGTGCCGGTCGGCGCGGAGGCCGGGGTGGCCTGCGTGTCAGCGGAAGCGGCGTCAGTGCCCTGGTCCGCAGCAGGGGCGGCGGCCTCGGAGGAGTTCTGCTCGGACTGAGCAGCGGAGGCCTCAGGGGCGGCGGGCGTCTGAGGAGCCGCAGGGGTGGGGGCGACGGCCTCCACCTCCGGGGCAGCCTCGGTGACCCAGTTCGCCTGGGCGATGGTGATCTGCTGACGGGCAGCCAGGGCCTCGCGGGCGTTGGCGGCGAAGATGCCAACCCCGGGGGTCACGCCGGAAGCCTCGATGGTGCCAGAGGAGGTGACCTCGGTGTGGCCGGCGGCGTTGGCTCCCGAAGCGATCATGGTCAGGGCGAGGCCGGACGAAGCGGCGACAGCCAGACCGCGGCGTGCGGTGGGAGCAAAGTCATCCAGTGGGGTAAGGGCGCGGGTGGCTTTGCGGTGACGTGCGGTGGTGCGTGAGGACATGAATGCTTTCTCCTGTTGAGCCGACGAGGTGAGCTGTCGGGTTCGGACTGGAGACGTCCGGCCCGCAGATGCGGGCTTCACCCCAAGGCCGCTTCGGCTGTTCGCCTGGGCGACCGGTAGTTGGTTCCCCCGTTCCTGCCACTTGAGTTGTTGGTTCCACGTGCCTCAGATCGAGTGGCAGGACTAAGCCCCGATCCGAGACGTCACCGAGACGGTTGTCTGCGGCAACGACCTGAACGCTACATGACAGACCCTGGCTTCGTCACGGCTAGGTGTCACACACTGTTGTGAGCCGAAGCACTATGAAGCGCTTCTCGCTTTTATCCATATTGACCCAGGGACCTCAGTCCATCGGCGCACTCGCAGGAGAAACAGGAAATGCGCGATATTCCGCGGAAAAATTGCATCCGCCTCGACGAGATCCCGACATAGGCCCTGCGTCCCGGCGTTTATGGGACCCCACAGCGAGGGCATCCGACGGGCCGTCAGCCAGACCGCGAGACAGTCTCCCGAATCTCACTTACTGAGACAGAAAACACCCCTCGAACCCCCTGCCTGCACAGGGTATTTTCAGGCTCCCTTGAGAGTCCTGACAGGCAGGCCGAGCGCCGTCGCTCAGCGCTGTACGAAGAGATGACGGGCGACGTCGTCGGCCAGGACCACGGGGTCACCGGAGGGCCCCACGAGCCTCACCCCACCGGCGCTGACGCGCAGCTCCACCTCGGCTCCGGCGACGATCTGGGCGTCCTCGAGGCTGGCGAGGATCTCCGCGTCGGCCTGGATCGGCTCCCCGATGCGACTGATGACGGCCGTGGTGGTATCGCGTCCGGCGACGTGGTCCACGCTGACCTCATCGGCGGACGGCCTCGGGTGCTCCGCGGTCCGTGGCGGGACGGAGTTGCCGAAGGGGTCGGTGGAGACGTCGTCGAGAATGACGGCGAGGCGCTCCTCGACCTGCTCGCTCATGACGTGCTCCCAACGACAGGCCTCCTCGTGGACGAATCGGCGCTCGATGCCGATGACGTCCAGCAGCAGTCTTTCAGCGAGCCGGTGCTTGCGGATCACGTCGGTGGCGCGCCTGCGTCCCTCATCGGTGAGCTCGAGGGAGCGGTCCTCGGCGACCTTGATGAGGCCGTCGCGCTCCATGCGCGCCACCGTCTGGGAGACCGTGGGGCCCGAGTGGTCGAGACGCTCGACGATGCGGGCACGCAGCGGCGGGACGCCGTCCTCCTCAAGCTCATAGACGGTCTTGAGGTACATCTCGGTGGTGTCGATCAGCTCGGTCATGAGGGTGGGCTCCTGCTTGAGGTGGGTTACCGCGGCCATTCGATGCCTTCGGAGGGGCTCGCTCACCGAACCGCGTTCCTCGACAGGATATGCGGCATCCTGTGATGTGGGCCAGTACCGCCTGAAAGCGCGCCGATCCTCGGCTGGGGAGGACTCCCCAGTGTCTGGGAGATGCGCCACGGGTAGCGTACGTATTACTCGTTCGGTGACCCGTGCGGCCCGGTCAGCGGTGGCCGGGCGGCATGAACCGGCTTCCGGTGGGTTCCGGTGGGTGTCAGTCGGCGCTAGTCGGCGTCGTCGGCACGGGTCTGCTGCGAAGTCTGCGGCTTCGGCGCGGCCCTGAGGTAGGGGCGGGTGGAGGAGTAGTGCAGGGACAGGTTCCAGTGCCTGTAGCTCCAGGCGGCGGCCACCAGCGCGGTGAGGACAGCGCTCAGGCCGCCGACCGCGATCGCCATGCGCGGCCCCCAGGTGTCGGCCACCCAGCCGATGAGCGGAGAGCCGAGCGGCGTCGACCCCAGGAAGAACATCATGTAGATGCTTAAGACCCGCCCGCGCATGGACGGCTCGGTGGTCATCTGCACGGTCTGGTTGGCGCTGGTCAGGAGGGTCAGGACGCACAGACCCACCGGGATCGTCATGACCATGAAGGTCGGGTAGGTGGGCATGATGGCCAGCAGGAGGGTGAACACCCCCAGGGCGAGGGCCGCCAGCACGACCGTGCGGGGGCGGGGGTTGCGGCGCCTGGCCGCCCACAGGGCCCCGGAGAGGGACCCGACGGCGAAGACTGAGGAGACGGTGCCGTAGGCGTCGGACTCCAGGTGGAAGACGGTGCGCACCATCGCGGCCATGGTGACCTGGAAGTTGAGGGTGAGCATAGAGACGACGGCGACCACGGCGATGATGACGACGAGGTCCGTGCGGCCGCGCAGGTAGGTCAGGCCCTCGCGGAGCTGGCCGGCAGCGCGGTGGACGCGGGGCATGTCCACCAGCTCGTTCACGCGCATGGCGACCAGCGCCACGGCCGGGAAGACGAAGGTGGCGGCGTTGACGGCGAAGACCCAGCCGGCACCGACCCAGGCGATGACGACGCCGGCGAGGGCCGGCCCCAGGAGGCGGGCGGCGTTGAAGGAGGCCGAGTTGAGGCCCACGGCGTTGGACAGGTGCTCGGCGGGCACCATCCGGGCCACGAAGGTCTGGCGGGCGGGGGCGTCGTAGGCGGCGGCGACACCCGTGAGGAAGGCGGCCAGGTAGACGTGCCACAGGCGGGCGGTGCCGGCCAGGACGTCGAGGGCGAGGATCGCGGAGACCAGGCCCATGGCGCTCTGAGTGAGGATGAGGAACTTGCGCTGGTCGACCCGGTCGGCGACGAGGCCGGCGTGGGCGGACAGCAGCAGCATGGGGAGGAACTGCAGGGCCGTGGTCAGGCCGGTGGCGGAGGCGGAGTCGTCGGTGAGGACGCGCAGCACCAGCCAGTCCTGCGCCACGCGCTGCATCCAGGTCCCGGTGTTGGCCACGAGGGCGGACAGGAACCAGATCCGGTAGTTGTGGAATCTCAAGGAGGCGAAGATGCCTCCGCCGGGGCGGCGCTGTGAGGTCGTGCGAGTCATGTCCTGATGCTGTGAAGACGTGAGGAGTGGGTTGACGAGTGTGGCGTGACGGGGTGTCGGTGTCCACAGCGCTGACATCAATCCTGCATCGGCGCTGCACGTCGAGGAAGAACCGCAGCATTCCAACGATTCTCGCCGAGTGTGTCGACGGTGGGCTCGTTCATGTCAGCGCTGTGGACACCAAGCCGTGGAACTG
>NZ_KV810931.1:0-18168 GCF_001812965.1 Actinomyces sp. HMSC075C01 | reverse complement strand
GTTCGTACCTTATGCCTCGTGTTCGGGGGTTCAGTGTACGAACGTGAGGGCTACCCTACGAACGCGCGACCTACCCTACGAACGCGAGGCGCGAGGTTAGCGAGGCTAAGAGGCGCGGAATGCCGCCCACAGGCTCCGGAGTGTCCACACCGTCATCACCCAATGAGGGGCGGCCTCCGGCGGCAGCGCCGGAGGCCGCCGACCCTTCCTCAGGAGACGCCGAGGATCGCCTTGATCGGGGCGAGGGTGAAGTAGATGACGAACATCGCGCAGGCCACCCACATGAGCGGGTGGATCCTCCGCGCCCTCCCCTGAGCCACCTCGACGACCAGGTAGGACACGAAGCCGGCCCCGATCCCGTTGGTGATCGAGTAGGAGAAGGGCATCATGATGATGGTCAGGAAGGCCGGCAGGGCGATCTCCGGGGACTTCCAGTCGATGTCGGTCACCTGCATCATCATGAGGAAACCGACCACCACGAGTGCCGGGGTGGCCGCCTCGTAGGGGACCATCTTGACCAGCGGCGCGAAGAACATGGACAGGGCGAACATAAAGCCGGTGACCACGGAGGCCAGGCCCGTGCGAGCCCCCTCCCCCACGCCCGCGGCGGACTCCACGTAGGAGGTGTTGGAGGAGACGCCCCCAAGACCACCAGCAATGGCAGCCAGGGAGTCGACGACAAGGATCTCGCGCGTCTTGGGCGGGTTGCCGTGCTCGTCGAGCAGGTCGCCCTCGGCGCCGATGGCGACCATGGTGCCCATCGTGTCGAAGAAGTCGGCCAGCAGCAGGGAGAAGACCAGGAGGATCACCGAGACGATCCCGACCTTGTGGAGGCTGCCCAGCAGGCTGAAGTGGCCCAGCGTGGACAGGCTCGGCAGGTCCACCGGGAAGCCGTCCAGGTGCGGCTCCGACAGGGACCAGCCGGTGAGATTGAGGGCACCCTTCTCCGGGTCGTCGTTGAAGGGGCCCAGGTGGGCAAAGGCGTCAATGACAATGGCCAGGACCGTGGCCGAGGCGATGCCGATGAGGATGGCGCCGCGGACCTTGCGCACGTGGAGCACCACCATGAGGAAGAGCCCGAAGAGGAAGACGAGGACCGGCCAGCCCTGGAGGGAGCCGCCCAGGCCCAGCTCCAGGGGGGTACCGCCGCGGCGCACCATCTTGGCGTCCACCAGACCGATGAGTGCGATGAACAGGCCGATGCCCACCGAGATCGCGGTCTTGAGCTGGTCCGGGACGGCCTTGAAGACGGCCTCCCGAAAACCGGTGAGCACCAGGGCGAGGATGATGACGCCCTCGATGACGACGAGGCCCATGGCGTCGGCGTAGGTCATGCCCTGGGTGCCCACGAGGGTGTAGGCGACCATCGCGTTGATCCCCAGGCCCGCGGCCAGGGCCATCGGGTAGTTGGCGACAACGCCCATGAGGATCGTCATGACTGCGGCGACGAAGGCGGTGCCGGCGGCGAGCTGGGCCTCGGTTCCTGGAGGGCTCGCCTTGGACAGGATCGCGGGGTTGAGGACGAGGATGTAGCTCATCGAGAAGAAGGTGACGATGCCGCCACGGATCTCTCGGGAGATGCTCGAACCGCGTTCAGTGATGTGGAAGAACCGATCCAGTCGGGAGACCTGACTGGGCGAGGACGAAGATGAGGACTTCGTCGGGGTACGTGTGCTCACGGCGGCATTCTTCCAGATCATCACGCGCTGAGCGAAACCCGACGGTTGCCCCACGACAACACGACGCGTCATCGAAGCCGGCAGAACTATTTACACCGTCACAACAGCAACGCCCCTAGGGTCCTGTCCCGTGCACGTAACCGGCTCATTCGAACCACCGACAGGCTGTCCGACGACGTCGAGCACGCCGCCCGAGGAGGCTGTGCCCAGCAGGCCATCGGGTACCTCACCGACAGCGCCGACGACGACGCCCTCCCCGCCTCGCCGGCGCATCATCGGGCTCGATATCGCCCGCGCCCTGGCACTGATCGGCATGGTGGTGGCCCACCTCATGGAGCCTGAGGGGTGGCCGGCAGAGATCGTTCGCGGGTTCCCCTCCGCGCTGTTCGCCGTGCTGGCCGGCATATCGCTGTCCATCATGGGATCGCGCGGGGTCCGTGAGGGAGGGGCGGCGCTGGCGGCATCACGTCACGGGATCATCGTCCGCGGCGCCATTCTCATTGTTCTGGGCGAGATGATCACGCCTTTCGCCGGCACCATCAACGTGGTGCTCACGGCCTTCGGCATCTGCTACATCGCCCTGGCCTGCGCACCGCGCTGGCACGCCCGCACGCTCATGGTCGTCCTCACGTGGACGATCATCCTCTCCGCGGTCTGCCACGTCCTCGACGCCACCGTCGGGGTGCCCTCACAGGCACTGGCCGGGGCCTACCCGGCCTTCGCCTGGGCGAGCTACATGCTCATCGGGGTACTCGCCCACCGTTTCATTGTGGGCAGCGCCCGGGCCCAGGCCCTCACGGTCGCCGTCGGCCTGCCCCTCGCCGTCGCCGGAGCCGTGGCACGCAACACCATCGACGTCGTCGCCGCGGTCTCCTCCGACAAGCTGAGCGTCATCATCCCCATGATGCTCATCGATCCGGTCACCCACTCCGGGGCGCTGATCGACCTCGTCACGACGGCGGCCGGGGCCCTGGCCATCGTCTCCCTGTGCCTCCTGGCCCACAGAGGGACCCGCACCGGCTGGGCGGGCCGGCTGGTCCTCCCGCTCCAGGCCATGGGCTCGATGTCCCTGACCGTCTACGTCTGTCACGTCCTGAGCGCCGGTCACTTCCTCACCGACGACGCCCCACTGCGCATGCCGGTCCTGGGAACCGCCACGATCCTGTTCACCCTGGCGCTGGCCACGATCATCCGCCTGAGGTTCGACCACGGCCCCCTGGAGTGGGCGCTGCGACGGCTCGTCCGAACCGCCACCGACCAGAACCGTCCCGGCCGGACGATTCCCGGACTCACCTGAACCACCACCGCCCCAAACTCACACCGGAACCCGCACGAACGCCTTCATCCCACACACCGCACCGCCGCTCAGGTCAGAGGAGAACACCATGTCACCCACCGCCACGATCCCGGCCCCCCAGCCGCTTCCGCACCGTCTTCACCTCCCCCGCTCGCTCGTGCGCGCCCACGGCCTGCTCGCCGTCACCGCCCTCGCGCTCCTTCCAGCAGGCGCGGCGCACGCACTCATGAGTCCCGACACGGCCGGGGCCGACGACGCCACCAGTTACGCCGTCGTCTCCGAGAAGATCGGCAGCGAGGGCGATCCCAACGGCAACTGCACCGGCACCGCGATCGCCCCACGGTGGGTGGTGACCGCCCGGCACTGCGTCGAGAACTCCCCTAAGGCCTCCGGGTCCTCCGTGCGCATCGGCCAGGGCGACAAGCAGCGCGTCGTCAACGTCGACCGGTGGGAGAAGGCCCCCGCCGGCGACATCGCGCTCATGCACACCACGGAGGACATGAAGCTCGCCAGCTACCCCAAGATCGCTGACACGGTCCCCTCCTCCGGTGAGGTAACGGTCTACGGCTGGTCCTCCGACGGCTCAGGCGGCACCAAGACGCTGCCCAAGGCGACCGGAAGCATCACGGGCACCGCGGACTTCACCCTCTTCGAGGGCAAGCAGTCCCTGAGCGTCGACCTCCGCAACGGCGCCAAGACCCAGCCGGGGGACTCCGGCGGCCCGGTGTTCACCGGGGACAAGGTGGCGGCGGTCCTCACTGCGAGCATTGACGAGAGCAATCCCGAAGCCACCTCCTCCAGCCACTTCACATGCGCTCCCCTGGCCGAGCAGCACGACTGGATCATGAAGACGATCTCCGCCGACGACGGCGACTCGGGCTCCCAGGCCAAGGCCAAGGAGTCCCGTGACCTCAGCCCGCTGTGGCTGGTTGGTGGAGGGATCGTGCTACTGGCCGCGTTGGGCGCGTCCTTCGCCGTCATCAAGCGGGGCAAGAAGGACCAGGTGGCGGACGAGGCCTCAGCGCCCCTCACGGCCGGTAACGCCGGCGCCTCTCACGACTCCGACGCCCGGGTCGGCGAGCCCGACTCCGAAAGCTCCCCCACCGAGGAGTCCTGACCCAGTCCCCTGCGGTGGCGGTGGGTGAACGGAGACGGGGCTGCTCTCCCACCGCTGCCGCAGGCCTTGTCAGCTCCGCGCAGCGAGCCGGTCGGCGCGATGAAGACGCGCGGATTGCTGTCACACCCTCGTGGAAGGATGGTCACTGAAGCCACAAGGCGAACGGGGGTGATCGAGCATGGCTGCGGGCACAACATCGAGCAGCAGCAACGACGCCGCGGCGGCCAGCGCGCACAGACCGGGCTGGGCGGGATTCTCCCCGACCACCCGCACCTGGTTCCTCGACGCCTTCCCCACCGGGCCCACCACCGTGCAGGAGCGGGCCTGGGCCGCGATCGGCCGGGGTGAGAACGCCCTGGTCATCGCCCCCACCGGTTCGGGCAAGACGCTCGCGTCCTTCCTGTCCGCCATCGATCGCCTGGGTCGGCTCGACGCCGGCGAGGAGGCCCGCGAGCGCCCGGAGCCAACCGACGGCGTGCGGGTCCTCTACATCTCTCCGCTCAAGGCTCTGGGAGCGGACGTGGAGCGCAACCTGCGCCGGCCGCTGGCGGGGATCGCCGCCGTCGGCCCCACCCGCCCGATCTCGGTGGGGGTGCGCTCGGGGGACACGCCCGCGCGGGAGCGTCGTCGGCTGCGCAGCCACCCGCCCAGCATCCTCATCACGACGCCGGAGTCGCTCTACCTCATGCTCACCAGCGCCGTGCGGGAGACGCTGCGGACGGTGGAGACGGTCATCGTCGACGAGATCCACTCCTTCGCCGGTTCCAAGCGCGGCACGCACCTGGCCGTGTCCCTGGAGAGACTCGATGACCTCCTGGGGCGCCCGGCGCAGCGCATCGGCCTGTCCGCCACCGTCTCGCCGCCGGAGGAGGTCGCCCGCTTCCTCGGCGGGCCGCACCCGGTGACGATCATTGCCGACGACGGCCGGGCGACGCCGGAGGTCACGGTGGCCGTACCGGTGGAGAACATGGCCCGTATCCCGGCGATCTCGGACCGGCGCACCCGGATGGAGCGGGCGCTAGCAGCACCCGCGAGTGCGGGCGGCGGCTGCGGCGCCCAGCCCTCCGGGCTCGGGCGGGCGGGGTCCTCGCAGGCCTGGCGCTCCGATAAGGCGCTGGGCCGGGCCATGGCGGCGGGGCGGGCTGACGGGCCCGGTGCGGGGGTGCCCGCCCGGGTGTCGGCCTCGATCTGGCCGCATCTTGAGAACGCGATCCTCGACCAGGTCCTGGCCCACCGCACGACGCTGGTCTTCGTCAACTCCCGGGGCGCCTGCGAGCGACTCACCGCGCACCTCAACGAGGCCTACGCCGCGCGTCTCGGGACGGCGGCGCCGACGCCGCAGGCGCCGGTTCACCGGGAGTCCTGGGAGATGGGAACCGGTTCGCACACCGAGGCTCTGGCGGCGGGCGCCCCGGTGATCGCCAAGGCCCACCACGGGTCGGTCTCCAAGGAGCAGCGTCTGGGTGTGGAGCGGGAGCTGGCCGCGGGGGAGCTGAGGTGCGTGGTGGCCACGGCCTCGCTCGAGCTCGGCATCGACATCGGCTCGGTCGACCTCGTGCTCCAGGTGGCGCCGCCGCCGTCGGTCGCGGCGGGCCTGCAGCGGGTGGGGCGCGCCGAGCACCGGGTGGGCGGGCGGCCGCGCGGCGTCATCTATCCCGTGGAGCGCACTCACCTGGTGGACGCCGTCGTCGCCGCCGAGGGGATGCGCGCCGGGGCGATCGAGCGCACGGAGCTGGCCTCCAACGCCCTGGACGTGCTGGCCCAGCAGACGGTCGCCGCGGTGAGTGTGGCGGAGGGGCTGACGGCCGACGCATGGTTCTCCACTGTCAGAAGGGCGGCCCCCTACTCCTCGCTGCCGCGCTCGGCCTTCGACTCGGTCCTGGAGCTGCTGGCCGGCGGCTTCGCCTCGGCGGACCTGGCGGACTTCTCGCCGCGGATCGTGTGGGACCGCGCCACCGGTGAGCTCAGCGCCCGGCCCAGCACGCAGCGGCTGGCGGTGGCGTCCTCGGGCACGATCCCGGACCGGGGCATGTTCCCCGTTGTCCTGCCCGAGGGGGCGCAGGACGCCGGGCGGCGGCGGGTCGGGGAGCTCGATGAGGAGATGGTGCACGAATCCAGCCCGGGCGACGTCATCACGCTGGGAACGTCGAGCTGGCGGATCCGCCAGATCACGGGGGACCGCGTCGTCGTGGATCCGGCTGAGGGACGCAGCGCCCGTCTGCCGTTCTGGAAGGGCGAGGGGTTGGGCAGACCTGCGGCCACCGGGCTCGCCAAGGGCGTCTTCCTGCGTGAGGCGCAGAGCTCCTTGCCGTCGGAGGCGGGGGCCGGGGAGTCGGAGGGCGAGCGGGCACTGCGGAGCCGGCTCACGGAGGCGGGGCTGGATGATCATGCCCGCGCCAACCTGCTGGCGCTGCTGCGCGAGCAGTACCGGGCCACCGGCGCCCTGCCGACGGATGAGACCCTGGTCCTGGAGCGCTATGAGGACGAGTCCGGCAGCTGGCGGGTCATCGTCCACAGCACGCTGGGTCGGCGCGTCCACGAGCCCTGGGCGATGGCGATCCGGGAGCGGGTGCACCAGCTGCTGGGGGTGCGACCGCAGACCATCGTGGCCGACGACGGTATTGTCCTGCAGATCCCACCGGTTGAGGGCGGCCTCCCGGGGGCCGGGCTCATCACCTTCGACGCCGCGGAGATCTCCTCCCTGGTGCGCAGCCGGATCGAGACGACGGCGCTGTTCGCGGCCCGGTTCCGCGAGTGCGCCGCCCGCGCCCTGCTCATGCCCGCCGCCCGCCCGGGGCGCCGCACGCCGTTGTGGTTGCAGCGGGTCAAGGCCGGCCAGCTGCTCGAGGCCTCCCGCCAGTTCCAGGACTTCCCGGTCAGCGTGGAAGCGGCGCGCGAGTGCCTCCAGCAGTACTACGACCTGCCCGCACTCACCGACCTCATGGAGCGTCTCGCCTCCGGCCGGGTGCGCGTCGTCGAGGCCGTCACCAGTGAGCCGTCGCCCTTCGCCCACCCGCTGCTGTTCGGGTACGCGAGCACCCTCATCTACCAGGAGGACCTGCCCCACGCCGAGCGCCAGGCCCAGCTGCTCTCCCTGGACCCCAAGGCGCTGGGCGCCCTGCTGGGCGACGGCGGCGTCGCGGAGCTGCTCGACGACGAGGTCCTGGCCCAGGTGGAGGCCGAGCTCCAGCACCTGGCCCCCGGCCGGCGGGTGCGCGCCGACGCCGAGCAGATCGCCGATCTGCTGCGTGAACTGGGCCCGTTGAGCGCGGCCGAGCTGGCTGAGCGGTGCACCGACGTCGGCGGGAGGGATCCGGGGGAGGACGCACGGGCCGGCGGCGCGGACGGTGCCGGCGGCGACGTCGAGCGCGCGGTCGAGCACTCAGTCGGGCAGGCGGTCGAGCGGGAGACCGCACACACTGTCGAGCGGGCGCTCGCCGAGCTGGCCGGGGCTCGTCGAGCCACCGCGGTGAGGGTCGGCGGGCGGGAGCTGTGGGCCCGGGTCGAGGACGTCCCGGCTCTACGGCGGGCCCTGGGAGCGGAGGTCCCCGACTGGGCGCTGGAGCGGGTCGGGGCAGGTGGAGCGGTCGAGCGGAGGGCGGCGGCCCGCTCGCCGCTGAACGACCTGGTTCTGCGCTACGCGCGCACCCACACGACCGTGACACCGCAGCGCGTGGCGCGGGCCTTCGGGCTGGGGGCGGCAGTGGCGGAGGGGGCCTTGGCCGAGCTGGCCGGGGCCGGTTCCCTCGTGGACCTGGGTGCGGCGGGGTGGATGGAGCCGGCGGTCCTGACCCGGGTACGCCACCGCTCCCTGGCCCGGGCGCGGGCCGCCGTCGCACCGGTGCCACCCGCGGCCCTCCAGCGTCTCGTGCTGGAGCGGGCGGGCCTGGATGAGCCGGGAGGCGGCGTCGACGCCCTGGCGCAGGCCCTGGCGGCGCTGGAGGGCGTATGGCTGCCGGCCGGCCTGTGGGAGTCCGTAGTGCTGCCCGCGCGCGTAGTCGACTACCGGCCGGCCATGCTCGATGAGCTCATCGCCGCCGGGGAGGTCGTCTGGCAGGCGCGGCCCGTCGGCGATGCCGCGTCCCGGTCCGGCTCCGCCCGGGCGTGGGCCGGGGCCGACGACGTCCCCGCGCCGGGCGAGATCGCCTTCTTCCCCACCGACTCCACCCTGGCACCGGTCGCCGGGGAGACGATCGCGCCGGGTGAGCCGGAGGCGCCGGCGGGTCGGCAGGCGGGAGTCACCGGGGAGGAGCTCTGGCAGCTGGTCCGTAAGGGAACCGCCACGGGCCGCTCCTTCGAGCCGGTGCGCCGGGCGCTGGTGCCCGCGGCCGGGCCACGCACCGCCCCGCCCTCACGACGGGTGCGCAGCCGCCGGGGCCGTCGCCTCATGATGGAGATGCCACGCGCCGGGGACGTGACGGCGGCCGGGAGGCTGTCCTCCGCTCTGTCCTCCACCTCCTGGGTGAGGCTGTCTGGCGCACCAGCCGGCGATGAGGAGCGGGCGATCGCGCAGGTGGAGTCGCTGCTGGACCGCTACGGGGTCGTCTGCCGCGACCTCGCCCTGGCCTTCGGCGCTTCAGGAGGGCTCGGGCCCCTCATGCCGGTGCTGCGGCGCATGGAGGAGACCGGGGTGATTCTGCGCGGCAGTTTCATTGAGGGCCTGGGGCCGGCGCAGTTCGCCGAGCGGGAGAGCATTGACCGGCTGCGGTCCCTCACCCACGGCCCCGCCAGCGCGGCGGAGACACCGGTCGTGCTCGATCTCAAGGACCCGGCCTGTCTCGTCGGACGCGGGGTGAGCTGGCCCGAGCCGGCGCTGCCGGCCGGCCTCGGCGAGTCGGCCGGGGGCCACGGCGAGGAGACGGGCGGCCCACCGGTCCGGCGCCAGGGGGCGAGCGTCGTCGTGCTGGATGGCGCCCCGGTGCTCTACGCCTCGGAGAACCTCAAGGTCCTCATCTCCTACACCTCCGAGCGCGAGGAGCTGGCGCGAGCCCTGGCCGCGCTGGCGGCCGACAGGCAGCGGATGCTGGCGTACCAGGGGGCCGCGGCGGTCAGGCGCCGCACGGTGGTGGAGTCCCTCAACGGGGTCACCGCGCTGGAGCCGGCCGTGAGCGACCTCCTGCGTCAGGTCGGTTTCGTGCGCGACCCCAAGGGGATGCGACTCGCCGTCGGCGCCCACGGGGCCACCTGGCGATGAGCGGGCCGGCCCTTCACCGGTGACAGAAGCCGGCCCACGCTGCTCTCCACACGTCCACAATGAGGACATGGCCGATCCGCACCCCATCACCGGAGCGTTCTTCGATTCCCCGGTCCCTCCCGGGACCGGATGGCCCGACGATCCCGCTACTGCCGCCACACCCGTGGCCCGCTCGGCCACCGACGTGGCAGGGCTGGCCGACTCGTCGTCGGATCTGTTCGCACTCGATGCCCGGGTCACGGTGTGCCGTGCCTGCGACCGGCTCGTGGCCTGGCGTGAGGAGGTGGCCAGGACCGGCCGTCGCGCCTCCTTCGCCCATGAGCCGTACTGGGGGCGACCGGTGGCAAGCGTCGGGTCGGCGGATGCCCGCATCTACGTCGTCGGGCTGGCGCCCGCGGCCAATGGGGCGAACCGCACCGGCCGCATGTTCACCGGGGACCGCTCCGGGGACTGGCTGTGGGCGGCCTTCTACCGGGCGGGCCTGGCGGCGTCCCCCACCTCGACGGCGGCAGGTGACGGGCAGCAACTCATCGGGGCGCGCATGGGCGCCGCCGTGCGTTGCGCCCCGCCGGCCAACAAGCCGACGACCGTCGAGCGGGCCACCTGCGCGCCGTGGCTCGCCCGCGAGATCGCCCTCATGCCTGAGGTCAAGGTGCTGCTGGCGCTGGGCGGGATCGGATGGGGCGCGGTGCTGCGGGTCACCCGGGAGGCCGGATGGGGCCTCCCCCGCCCCCAGCCGCGCTTCGGCCACGGGGCGACGGCGGAGCTGACCAGGCCCGACGGCAGGCCGGTGACGCTGCTCGGCAGCTACCACCCCAGCCAGCAGAACACATTCACCGGTCGGCTCACCGAGGCGATGCTCGATGAGGTGCTGGCGACCGCCAAGCGCCTCGCTGAGGCATGATGACGGGCTGCGGCTGACGCGGTATCAGGAGCGGCTGGGCAGGATGGCCTCGAGCTCGGCGAGGGTCCGCGGTGCGTGCGGGGGCTCCGCGTCCTCGGGCTCCACGCCGAACGCCTCCTCCTGGGGCGTCCCGCCCGTGCGACCGTCGGCGCTTCGGGCGCTTGGTGCCGAGACCGAGCGCCTCGTAACCAATTCCTCTTCCACTTCCCCGGCAGCCGCATCGATCCCGAGCGCGAGGGACAGGTCGGCGACGGCGGCCCGGGCCGAGGCAGCGCGCTCGCTGGGCGTGTCACTGGACTCGCCACCGGCGGGGATCGGTGAGGGCCGATCCGCGGTTGCCTGGAGAGACTCGGCGGCGCTCGCAGCATCGGGGGCCGAGGAGGCCGACGCCGCGGCGGCCGCCCTCTCGAGCTCTCCCAGGTCGAGCCCCACCAGGCGGCTGCTGCGCTCCTCGGAGGCCTCCTCCGGCGAGTCGGCCGTGCGACGGCGGCGCGTCGAGGTAGCCGCGCGGCGGGAGCGCCTCGCGGCGGGCCTCTGCTCAGACGCGGCGGGCTTCTTGCCGGTCTTCGTTCCGGGCTCCTCCACCGGGCGCTCCTCGGCCGCGGGCGCCGCGGCATCCGTGCCGGCGGCGCCGTCCTCGGCCTGAGCCTCCGAGCCGTCGGCGTCCCGAGCCGGCGACTCCGTACCGGTTCCCTGACCGGGGGCGCCTGCTACGTCCGCCGCGTCCTCGGCGGGGGCACCACCCGGCTCGCCGTCGACGTCGTCGGCCTGCTCGGCGGCGAGCTCGGCGATGCTGCGACCCTCGCGCAGGTCGAGCCCGTTGGTGCTCAGCGGCACCATGAGATGGTCGTTGACCCGGGAGGGGTTGATGGGCCACTCCGGGCCCTGGTCGGGTAGGTCGGTCTCGGAGTGGGCGCCGCAGCCGTGGTCCAGGGAGACGACGCTGCCGTCGTCGGCGGCCCACTCGTTGGCGCACACGCCGAAGATGGCGCGCAGGGCGCCGGCCATGGGCACGAAGAAGCCGCAGGTGGAGCAGGTGGCGTGGGCCTTGCGGACGCCCTCGGCGTCGGGGCCGTGGTCGCCGCCGTACCAGCGCTCGGCGGCGCTGGCGACGCCCTGGGCGCTCAGGACCCGGGGACGGCCCAGGTCGAGCTCGTCCAGGGCGACGGCGTCGGCGTCCTCACCAGTGGCCTCCCACCCGGGCTCGAGGCGCTCGTCGGTCTCCTTGCGGGGCAGGCGGTCGGAGCGGGTGATGTCGCCGGGTTCGAGGCGCTCGGCCCACGGGACCCAGGCTGGCGCGAGGAGGGCCTCCTCGCCGGGGAGGAGCTCCACCTCGCAGACGGTGGCGGTGCGGCTGCGCGGGACGCGGCTGAGGGTGACCGCCCAGCGCCAGCCGCGGTAGCCGCTCAGGGTGCAGTCGAACAGGTGGGTGACGAGGCGCTCGGCGTCGGGCGCGGCGGCTACGTACTCGCCGACGGTGATGGGGTCGGTGACCTCCTCCAGCGCGTGGCGGGCCAGCTCGACGGCCGCCGGGGAGGTGAGGGTCTTGTCCTTGGCGGCCAGGGCCTGCTCGGCCGGGGTCGGCAGGGCACCGGCGCGGGGCACGGGGGCCTGCGTCGGAGAGGGCGAGGCCGCGCTCGGGGCATGGGCCGGGCGCTCCAGGGTCGCTGTGGAGGTGCGCGCCCCGGTGGCGGCGCCCGCCGGAGAACCCGAGCCGGTCCCGGTTACGGGCTCGCCTGAGGCGTCGGTGTGAGAGTCGATCGTGTCGGTCACTCGGCCAGTGTAGGGGAGGCACCTGGAACTGCCCCGGCCCGCGCGGGTTGGCCTGAGCACACCGGCCCGCCCTCCCACACTTCGACCGAATCTTCACAATCGACACAGATACGCGTCGATTGTGAAGATTTTGTCGGTAAGTGAGAGAACGGTCAGCCCGCCTCGACCGAGACGATGCGGTGGACGGCCACGGTCAGCTCGGTCTCGCGCACGACGTCGCGCAGGCGCACCCGCCCGGGCTCCACGGCCATGACCCGCACCTGCCGCTCCTGCACGGCGCCGTCGGGGCCGGCCAGCCTCAGCCGCAGCCGCGAGCGCGAGGACTGCGCCTGGCGCAGCACCGCCAGGGCGTGCACCGGGTCGGTGGCCACAGCCGCCTCCCCGGCGGCCTGCAGTGCCTCCTGCCCCACGCGCAGCCGCCCCACGAGGGTCGTCAGCTCGCGCCTTCCGGGCCGACGTCGTCGCACCGAGTGCTCGCTGCCGGGGCGCGTCGGCTCGGGGGCCCGGCGGGCCTGCCGCGCGGTGGCCGGCCCGACCACCAGGTGGCCGCTCGCGTCCTCGGTCACCGGCGCCAGCCCGGTGGCGCGCAGCTCGCGCAGCACCTGCCCGGCGCTCGCCGTGGCCACGAGGATCCCGGGCGCCACCTCATCCAGGCCGAGGTCCCGCAGACGCGGTTCGGCCAGGAGGCCTGCGGCCGTGGCCTCGTCGCCGACCCGCAGCAGTGCGGACACGGCCCGTACCCTTACCGCCCCGTGGTGGCGGGCGGCGTCCTGGACGAGCACGCTCAGCGAGTCCGGCAGGGGCGCAGGACTGTAGCGGCTGATCTCCTGGGTGATCTCCTCGGCCCGGTAGCCGACGTCGAGCGCGCCGCGCACCGACTCAGGCGTGAAGCGCACCGTGAGCGCCCCGCCGCGCGACTCGACGACGCTCGTGCGCTCCAGCAGCGCGGCCAGTTCGGGGGCGGGGCGGCCCGGCACGATGGCGGTGAGGTCGGACTGGACGAGGATCGTCTCGACGGCGGCAGGCAGGTCCGCAGCCAGCGCCGCCTCCAGGGCGGTGAGAGCCTCGTCGTCCGACAGCGGCTCGGCATGCGCGTCGCCGCCCGCCTCCTCGGCGCGGCCGGCGTCTCCGGGGGCGGTAGGGCCGCCGGGGCCGCCGCTGAGTCCGGTGTCCTGCTCGTCGAGGCTCGCCGCCGCCCGCCGGGCAAGGATCCTGCCGGCCTCGGTCAGCGCCCCGCCGCCGGTGATCCCGAGGGTCTCGGCCTCGGCCAGGACCGCGGAGATCGCTCCGCCGGGGATGGTGCGCCGGGGGCTCTGCCAGGTCAGGGCCGCCCGCACGAAGGCGGGGGTCGCGCTGGTCCTCAGCGGGAGGTCGCCCAGGAGGGCGAGTACCCGGGCGCGCAGTCGCGCCGCCCACCCGGCCTCCAGGTCCGGGCCGAGGGCGGCGCGCAGGGTCCCGTCGTCGTCGCGGGTGCCCGTCAGCCAGGGGGTGCGGGCGCTGCCCGACCAGGCCAGGGCGAGCGGCGCCCAGCGCTGGGGGAGGCTGTCGGTGAGCCATCCGGCGGCCTGGGAGGAGGGCACCCAGGCGGCGCCGTCCTCGTCGAGCCCCAGGAGCCCGGCGCTCGCGGCGATCTCGATGATGCGGGCGGCGGCGTCGGCCTCCAGGCCCAGGGCGTCGGCGGTGCGGGCCAGGGCGCGCGCGCTCACTCCGCCGGTGCGGCGAATCGTCCCGCCCTCGCGGCCCCACTCCTCCAGGAGGGCGGCCACGAGCCGGACGGCCTCCTCGGCGTGGAAGGAGGCCTCGGAGGCGACGACGTCGGCGCCCACCGTCTCCAGGTCGCCGACCTCGGGGGCGGTGAGGGGCTCGCGGGTCAGGCGGCCGCCGCGCAGGGCGAGGGCGACCTGGCGCGGCAGGATGAAGCGGGTGCGCCCGTGGGCATCGCTGCTGCGCTCCAGCCAGCCGCGGTCGATGAGCGGGGCCGCGCCCGGTGCGGTGCCGCCTGCGCGCAGGGTGCCGGCGGGTGGCCCCCAGGTGAGGGCCTGGAGCATCTCCACGGAGGCCGCCGGGATGACTGGCTTACCGCCGGCTCCGCTGGGCGAGTGCTCGCTCAGTTCCTCCAGGGTGGGTGGCAGCTGTTCGGCGCTCACCGGCTCGGCGGCCCAGGGCCCCAGGCCGAAGGGGTGCGGCCCGAAGGCCGCCTCGAGTGCGGCCACGGGCTTGCCCTCGATGACGAGTGCCAGCCGGCGCAGGTGCCCCAGCGCCTCGGTGACCTGCTCAGCGGGCAGTGGGAGGTGAGCGGCGACCAGCCCGGCCAGGTCAACGCTGCCCAGGCTGTCCGGGGCAACTGGATTGTCTGCGGGATCGCCGAGGGGCGCGCCGCCGGCCGGTTCACCACTGGCTCCACCGGCTCCATCGGCCCGCCCGTGCTCGGCTGCTTCGGTCGACCCGGCTCCGTTGTCCTCCCCCGACCCATCGGGTCGGTTGAGAGCCACCACCGCCTCGGCCACGGCCAGCGTCGGTGCATCCAGCCCGGCCAGGGCGTGCTCGATGCTGCCCGGAGCCCCCGCGCGAGTCGCCAGCGCCAAGAAGGAGGAGGACGGCGGCGCGGCCAGGTCCGGGCGCGCCACCAGCAGGGCGGCGACCTCGCGGTCCGGCAGCGCCGTCAGGTGCACGGCGAGGTCCTGGGTAGAGGCAGAAGGGCTCATCCGCACCAAAATACGCCCCCGACCAGCTCACGGACAGGGCGGGTAGCGGGGATGAAGGGCGTCGGTGTCCAAATCGGTGACAAAGGGACCCGACCGCCCCTGAGGCCAGCAACGCGAACCGCAGAATCATGCGGTTTTCTTTCGCAGGCTGGAGTCCGTCTCGCGCCTTTGTCACAGATTTGGACACGATCCCGCAGATGTCACCCCTTCCTGGCCCCTTGTAGCACCTTCCGACCCGCCTCCGGGGCTCGGGCTCGCGCCCCACGGCTCGCGCGCCGCCGCAGGACCCCAGGATCTGGGCCGTCAGCTGCGCTTGCGCGGTCATGACGCGAATTGATGTGTCGTCACTGTTGGTTGAGCGCTGTCAACTGCACTCGCGCCCAGGCATGAGGCCAGCCCGGCCCACCCCTCCCGCCCGAAACAGCCGCTCCCGCTGGAAGAGGAACGTCTCCTCCGTCACGGCACCCGGCGCCCCGGCTTGGGATACTCCCGCCCATGTCCGCTACGCCCAGCGATCCTGCGTCCCCGGCCCCCTCGGCCCCCGACGGCCCGCTCATCGTCCAGTCCGACAAGTCCGTTCTCCTGGAGGTCGCCCACCCCCAGGCCGGGCAGGCCCGCCGCGCCATCGCCGCCTTCGCCGAGCTGGAGCGCGCCCCCGAGCACATCCACACCTACCGGATCACGCCGCTGGCCCTGTGGAACGCGCGCGCCGCGGGCCTGGATGCGGAGACGGTCGTCCACACCCTCATCACCTACTCGCGCTTCCCGGTGCCGCACGCCCTGCTCACCGAGATCGCCGAGACGATGAGCCGCTACGGCCGCCTTCAGCTGCTCACCGACCCCGCCCACGGCCTGGTCCTGCACGCCACCGACGTGCCGGTCCTGGAGGAGGTCATGCGTTCCAAGCGCACCAAGGGCCTGCTGGGGACACGGCTCGGGGAGGCCGACGTTATCGTCCATCCCTCCGAGCGCGGTCACCTCAAGCAGGTGCTCATCAAGCTGGGCTGGCCGGCTGAGGACCTGGCCGGCTACGTCGACGGCGAGGCCCACCCCATCACCCTGACCGACTCCCCCGACACCTTCCAGCTGCGCCCCTACCAGCGCGAGGCGGTGGAGAGCTTCTGGGCGGGGGGCTCGGGCGTGGTCGTCCTGCCGTGCGGGGCCGGCAAGACTCTCGTGGGCGCCGCCTCCATGGCCAAGAGCTCGACGACGACGCTCATCCTGGTCACCAACGCGGTCTCGGCGCGTCAGTGGAAGGAGGAGCTCATCCGCTTCACCTCCCTGACCGAGGAGGAGATCGGCGAGTACTCCGGCTCGCGCAAGGAGGTCCGCCCCGTCACGATCGCCACCTACCAGGTGCTCACCACTCGCCGCAAGGGCGTCTACCCGCACCTGGACCTGCTGGACTCCCACGACTGGGGGCTCATCGTCTACGACGAGGTCCACCTCCTGCCCGCCCCGATCTTCCGCATGACCGCGGATCTGCAGGCGCGCCGCCGCCTGGGCCTGACGGCGACCCTCGTGCGCGAGGACGGCCGTGAGGACGAGGTCTTCAGCCTCATCGGCCCCAAGCGCTACGACGCCCCCTGGAAGGACCTGGAGAACCAGGGCTGGATCGCCCCGGCGATCTGCACCGAGGTGCGCTTGACGCTCGACGCCGGCGAGCGCATGGCCTACGCGACCGCCGAGCCCGACGAACGCTACCGCCTGGCCGCCTGCTCACCGCGCAAGCTGCCGATCATTGACGCCCTCCTGGCCCGCCATGAGGGCGAGTCGGCCCTGGTCATCGGCCAGTACGTGGACCAGCTCACCGAGATCGCCGAGCACCTGGACGCCCCCGTCATCACGGGCTCGACGACGGTGCGCGAGCGCCAGCGCCTCTACGACGCCTTCCGCTGCGGGGAGATCCGCACGCTCGTGGTCTCCAAGGTCGCGAACTTCTCGATCGACCTGCCCGGGGCGAGCGTCGCGATCCAGGTCTCGGGCTCCTTCGGCTCGCGCCAGGAGGAGGCCCAGCGGCTCGGCCGGATCGTGCGCCCCAAGGAGGACGGCCGCCAGGCCCACTTCTACACGGTGGTCGCCCGCGACACCGCCGACCAGGAGTACGCCGCCCACCGGCAGCGCTTCCTGGCCGAGCAGGGCTACGCCTACGCTATCATCGACGCCGAGGAGGTATGAACCATGCCTGACGACACGAAGCGCGCTGCCCAGGAGAAAGCACCCAGGCCACTGCTCGGGTCCCTCTCGGTGCTCGTGGCAACGAGTGGCATGCTCCTTGTCCTCTTTCTGCCATCTTCTATGAATATGGTGAACAAGCTCCTCGCGGGCGAGTACATACCGACGTCCAGGCTGATCGCATTCACCATGGGCAGCACGATCCTGATCGGCTTGCAGCTCGCTGCCTTCCTGTCCCTGTTCATCTGCTGGCGCCGGAGCCGCAGGGAGGCCGCCGAGCATCAGTGAGCCCGGCGGCCGTGCGCGTGCCGGCTCAGCGCGACAGGCGGCGGGCGCGCACGTTGCGCACGAGGACGCGGGCCAGGCTGCGGCCGAAGGCCTGGATGGCGGGGTCGACCCTCTCGGCATCCTCGCGGGCAGCGGCCCCGGCGCTCGCGGCCGCCTCGGGCAGGTCGGCGGCCGTGGCCCCGTGGGTTCCGGCGGCGCCCGGCGCAGCGCTCCGGCCGGCGGCCACCTCCAGGGCGTCGCGGGCGGCCTGGAGTGAGGCCGCGTCCATGGTGCCGGCCAGGTCGTTGAGGGCGTCGCGGGTGCGCCAGTAGGCCACGCGTGCCGGGTCGGACTCGGGGTGGTGTTGGAAGGCCAGGAGCCGGCCGGCCCGCCAGGTGTGGACCGGGGAGCGGTCGGAGGAGGCCAGCAGGGTGGCGGCCTCGGGCAGGTGGGTGACGGCGTCGTGGTGGGAGACAATGACGGGCAGGCGCGTGCCGTCGGAGGTGGGGATCCCGGCGCGGTGGGCGGCGCGGATGGCCTCGGCGGCCACGGCCCCGAAGATCGGGTCGCTCTCGCCGGCGGCCGTGATGGTCAGCTCGACGACGCCGACTTCGTCGTTGCCCAGTGCCGGCACGGCCGTGGAGCCTCCGAGGGCCTCGGCGGCCACCTGGGCGCCCAGACAGATGGCGATGGCGGGGACGTCGTCGGCGACGACGCCGCGCAGCAGCTCACGCAGGTCCGCCAGCCAGGGGTGGTCGCCCTCGTCGTGGGCGCTCATGGAGCCGCCCAGCACGACGAGTCCGTCGCCGATCTCGTCCAGGGTGGGGATGGGTTCGCCCCGCCAGGGACGCACCATGCGCAGCGAGGCGCCCTCAGCGAAGAGCCACTCCCCCAGGCGCCCCACGGGCGCGAGCTCCTCGGGCTCGATGACGGTGATCGTGAGCGTGTCTGTCATGGGTGACATTCTGCCGCCGGCTCGGTTGCCTGCGCGCGGTGACAGGCGCAGGCGTGCCGTCTGAGGTGAACTGGGGTGCGTGGTGTTTCTCGGACTGGGGGA